>JBBDQX010000067.1:0-9105 GCA_040905765.1 Acetobacterales bacterium | reverse complement strand
CCGCCGCGGCGGGGGTTCTGCGAGCATTTGCGCCGTCGGCCTGCACCGACGTATCGGGCTTCGGCCTCGCCGGGCATCTGCTCGAGATGCTGCGCGCCGGCGACGTCGGTGCGCGACTAGACCTAGCGGCGGTGCCCCTGCTGGACGGCGCGGTGGAATGCGTTGCGGCGGGAATGCTGAGCTCGCTGCACTCCTCGAACCTGCGGTTCGCCGCGGACGCTGGCCCGGGCCGGGGTCACACGCACGCCCTGATGTTCGATCCGCAGACCGCCGGCGGATTGCTCGCCGCATTGCCAGCCGCCTCCGCGGAGCGGTGCCTCGACGAACTGCGCGGGGCCGGCTATCCCGACGCCGCGATCGTCGGCACCGTGACGGAGACGCAGGCATCGAGGCCAACGCTGGTCCTCGAGGGATAGTCCGGGAGCGTGATTCCCCGGTCAGACTGATTCAACCTGACCGGGTCGTGCTTCAGAGAGCCCGCTCGAGACATGGCACCAGCTTGTCCGGCGGAGCCTTGACCAGATCCTTGCCGATCTCGCGCGACGGAACATGGCGGTGGGGGCGTCCTCCTGCGCAGCAGGCTGAGCCCCTGCCCTTGCCGATGCACCCGTACAGTCGGCCATGGCCGCCATCGGCGACCAGGACCCGGGTCCTTGAACCTTTCACGCGCATCCCATCGCATCGCCGGCCCGGAAGGCGGGCCGAAATGACTATGTCGAAGCGCCGGACCAGC
Source organism: Acetobacterales bacterium (assembly GCA_040905765.1). Classification (GTDB taxonomy): domain Bacteria; phylum Pseudomonadota; class Alphaproteobacteria; order JBBDQX01; family JBBDQX01; genus JBBDQX01. Next base: position 8,372 of record JBBDQX010000067.1, on the reverse strand, counting down.
CCGTCAACGGGGAGCCAGGAAGACGTTGGCCGGCTCGTCGAAGCGACCGGCGGTACGGGCGCCGACCCGCTCGCTCATCGCCAGGATATGCGGCGCGGCACAGCAGATCTGCTCGAACACGACATCGTCCAGCGTCAGGCCGTGCCGCCGCGCCGCGGCCGCGACGACATCCCGCTCCCCGGGGCTGATGTCCGCCTTCTCCGGCTGCTGCGGACGCGGTCCGTTCCACAGGACCGGAGGCGCGTCCGGATCGAGCGGCGGGCGCAATCCGTCGAAGCCGGCCGAGCGTTCGTAGGCGCGGGCCGCGCGCAACACAGTGACGTCGTCGAACGGGCGGCCGGTGAGCTGCAGCGACAGCGGCAATTCACTGGCCGACAGGCCCATCGGCAGCACGATGGCAGGACCGCCGGTGACGTTGAACGGTGTGTTCACGGACGGATTCTTCCAGAACGCCATCGTGCTGTGCGCGTCGATCCGGGGTGCCGGCCCGTACGGCCCGGCGGTCAGCAGGATGTCGTAGCGGTCGTAGGTCAGGCGCATCTCGTCGTTCATTCGACGCCGCTCCCGCTGCGCCGCCATGTAGTCGGTCGCCGTGACCATGCAGGCGGGCAGGCAGCGGCCGAGGAAGTCGAGGCCGAATTCCTGCACGCGCGACCGCAGGTCGGCGGCATAGGCCTCGAACATCTCCGGCTCGGCGATGAGCACCTTGACGTCGTAGAAATCCTGCAACGGACGGATACGGGCATCCTCGACGAAGCAGCCGAGATCGGTGAAATGGGTGATCGCACGCTCCATCGCCGCGCGTACCTCGTCGTTGGCCGGCAGGTCCTCCTCCCAGAAATGGCGCAACACGCCGACACGCAGGCCCCGGACATCGGCGTCGGAGACCGCGGCACGGTAGTCACGCGGCGGCACGGCAACGCTGGCGGGATCGGCGTCGTCATGGCCGGCCAGCAGGTTGAGCAGGATCGCCGCATCCTCCACCGAGCGCGTCAGCGGACCGCAGGTGTCGAAGCTGTAGGAATTCGGGATGACGCCGGCGCGGCTGACGATGCCGTAGGTCGGCTTGAAGCCTACCAGTCCGCACAGCGATCCCGGGTTGCGGATCGAGCCGCCGGTGTCCGACCCCATCGCCGAGGGCACGTAGCCGGCGGCCACGGCGGCGCCGGAGCCGCTGGACGATCCGCCCGTGAAGTGATCCACGTTCCAGGGATTGCGCGCCGGTGCCCAGGGCACGTCGAAGGACGGGCCGCCATGGGCGAACTCGTGCGTCTTGAGCTTGCCCAGTAGGACCCCGCCGGCCGATAGCAGCCTGGCCGTGGTGGTCGCGTCGCGATCCGGGACATTGTCGCCAAGAATGCGTGACCCAGCGGTCGTGAGTATCCCTGCCGTGCTGTATATGTCCTTCAGCGCGAAGGGCACTCCGTGCAGCGGGCCGCGCCAGCGTCCGGCCATGATTTCCGCCTCGGCGGCCCGCGCCTGCGCGAGCGCGATGTCGGCCGTGAGCGTAACGAAGGCGTGGAGCTGCGGCTCGAAGGCCTCGACGCGGCGCAGCAGATACTCGGTCAGTTCGACCGGCGACAGCGACTTGCCGCGGATCATCTCCGACAGCGCCGCTATCGTCAGGTTGTGCAGTTCTTCGCCGGCATGGCCGGTCATGTCTTCCTCCCTCCCCGGAAACGGCTATCGCTCGCGCTTCGGCTTGTCCGGACGCTTCTCCTCGAACCGGCGGATGAAGTCCTGCAGGTGCCGCTTCAGCGGATCTTCCATGGCGACGTACTTCAGGGCCAGCAGGTCGTCGACGCGACGCACGACCTTGCCGCGGCAGGTTAGCTTCACCCGCGAATCGCTGTTGTGCATCTTTAGTTCCAGTTCGAAGCTGAAGACAGACCCTGCCTTCAGCCCTCCCTCGTAGGGGCGGATGCACAGACCGCCCATACTGATGTCGTAGACCCGCTCGCGGGCTCCGAACAGGATCGCCGCGACGCCGGTGACGGTATAGCGGTCATGACGCCGCCGGTCGCGGCCCATGCGGTTGTCGCGGGCCCGTGCCTTGAAGAACCAATCCAGAAAGCCAGGCATGGGCGCCGGATCCTGTCAGGCGCGGACCGCCCGTCGCCGTCCGCCCGGGAACGCAGGTTACGACATAGCGCCCGCCGCCGCGTCCCCCAAAAGGTAAATAAGCACAGAGTCCGTGGTCAAGCGGGAACGGTTCAGTGGGACAGGATCTGGCTCAGGAACAGCTTGGTGCGGTCGTTGGTCGGATTGGTGAAGAACTGGTCCGGCGGGGCGACCTCGACCACCTCGGCGTTGTCCATGAACACCATGGTATCGGCGACCGTCTTGGCGAAGCCCATCTCGTGGGTGACGACGACCATGGTCATGCCGCTCTGCGCCAGTTCGACCATCACGTCGAGCACTTCCTTGATCATCTCGGGATCGAGGGCGGAGGTCGGCTCGTCGAACAGCATGATCTTCGGCTCCATGCAGAGCGCACGGGCGATGGCGACGCGCTGCTGCTGGCCGCCCGACAGCTGGCCCGGAAACTTGAACGCCTGCTCCGGGATCTGAACCCGCTCGAGATACTGCATGGCGATCTGCTCGGCGTCGGCCTTGGGCTTCTTGCGGACCCACATCGGCGCCAGCGTCAGGTTGTCCATCACCGTGAGGTGCGGGAACAGGTTGAATGACTGGAACACCATGCCGACGTCGCTGCGGATCCTCTCGATATTCTTCAGGTTGTCCGTAAGTTCGACGCCGTCGACGATGATGGTGCCGCGCTGGTGCACCTCGAGACGGTTGATGCAGCGGATCATCGTCGACTTGCCGGAGCCCGACGGCCCGCACACCACGACGCGCTCGCCGCGGCGCACCGACAGGTTTATGTCCCGCAACGCCTGAAACTCGCCGTACCACTTGCCGACGCCGATGAGCTCGATCGCCGACTCCTCGCTGGCGGCGCTGGCGACCGTCTGAACGGGGGAAACGTCTGTCATCCGATGGGTCCTCGATTTACAGGCGGCGGCCTTCGCTCAGCCGGCGCTCCAGGCCCTGGCTGTATTTCGAAAGCGCGAAGCAGAACACGAAGTAGACGAGCGCGACGAACAGGTAAGCCTCGACGAAGAAGCGGCTCCAAAGCGGATCCTGGAGCACCGCACTGGTGGCTGTCAGGATGTCGAACAAGCCGATGATCAGGACTAGCGAGGTGTTCTTAAACGCCGCGATGATGTGGTTCATGATGCCTGGCAGGCAGATGCGCAGAGCCTGCGGCAGGATGATCTTGCGCGTCATGTGCCAGTAGCCGAGCCCGAGCGCCTCCGCCGCCTCGTACTGGCCGCGCGGAATTGCCTGCAGACCGCCGCGAATCACCTCCGCCTGGTAGCAGGCGAAGAAGATCGCCATGCCGACCATCGCGCGGAACAGCTTGTTGATGTCAACGCCGTCGGGCAGGAACAGAGGGAACACCACCGCCGAGACGAACAGGATCGTCACTAGGGGCACGCCGCGGATCGACTCGATGAAGGTAACGCAGACCGTCTTCACCGCCGGCAGACTCGAGCGCCTTCCGAGCGCCAGCAGCACCGAGATGGGCATCCCGAGAACGACGGTCCCGGTAAACAGCACCATGGTCAGCGGCAGGCCGCCCCACTGAGAGGTATCGACGTAGGTAAGACCGAATACCCCACCCCACAGCATGAGGCCGATCCCCGTCAGCGCAAAGATCCACAACGGCAGCACGATCCCGCGCCGGAAGAAGCGCGGCACAAGTGTGACGCAGATCGCCACCACGTAGATCAGCAGCGCAACGATAAGCCGCCAGTGCTCGTCGTAGGGATAGACGCCGAAAAGCATCGGGCGGTGCTTCTGCGGCACCACCGCCCAACAGGCCCCGGTCGCCTGACGGCAGGCTTCGTCGCTGGCCGCAACCCAGACGGCGTCGAGAAGCGCCCACTCGATCAGCGGCGGCAACGCGTAGAACAGCCCGGCGGCGGCGACCAACGTGAGGAGGCTGTTCAGCCAGCCGTTGAACAGGTTCTGGCGCGCCCAGCGGAGCGCGCCGATCTTCTCGATCGGCGGCGGGGCGTCGCTCTCGGCACGCCCGTGCGGGATCACGGTGTCGGTCACGGGCGTCTTCCTACCGTTCCTGTATCGCGACGATACGGTTGTAGACGTTCATGAAGGCGGAGATCGTCAGGCTGATGATCAGGTAGATCAGCATCATGATGGCGATGCCCTCGACCGCCTGCCCGGTCTGGTTGATCGTCGTGTTGCCGACGCTGACCAGGTCCGGATAGCCGATGGCGACCGCAAGCGAGCTGTTCTTGATCAGGCTCAGATACTGGCTTGTGGTCGGCGGCACGATCACGCGCAGCGCCTGCGGGAGCACCACGAGGCGCATGACAAGGCCGCCCCGCAGCCCCAGGGACCGCGCCGCCTCGACCTGGCCGATACCGACCGACTGGATGCCGGAACGCACGATCTCGGCGATGAAGGCCGCCGTGTAAACGACAAGGCCTATAAGCACCGCCACGAACTCAGGCGACGAGGACATACCGCCTCGATAGTTGAAGCCGCGAAGCACCGGAACCTGCCATTCCAGCGGCGCGCCGGCGAACAGCCAGATTATGCCGGGCAGCCCCATGATCAGCGCCAGGCTTGGCCACAGCACAGGAAGCTGCCGGCCCGTCGCCTCGCGGTGCAAGCGTGCACGGCGCTTGTAGTAGAAGGCGCCGGCGACGGCGATCAGGAAGGCGCCAATGACCCACGGGTAGATCGGATGGTCCACCGGCACCGGAAAGTGCAGGCCGCGATTGGACAGGAAGATGCTGTCGAAGAAAGAGATCGGCTGGCGCTGCGATGGCAGGTTGCGGACCACTGACGCCCAGAAGATGATCTGCAACAGGATCGGCACGTTGCGGAACACCTCGACATAGATCGATGCGAGCTTGGCGATCAGCCAGTTGGTGGAGACACGCGCGACGCCGACGGTAACGCCGAGGATGGTGGCCAGCACGATGCCGACAGCCGAAACGTGCAGCGTGTTGAGCAGGCCGGCGAGGAGGATGCGGCTGTAGAACTGCGAGCGCTCGAAGCTGATCAGGGATTCGCCGATCTCGAAGCCGGCCGACTGCCACAGGAAGTCGAACCCGGTAACGATACCTTGCCTGGCGAGATTCTCGTGGACATTCGCGTAGAGATACCAGCCGGCGATCGCCACGCCGGCCGCCAGCAGGACCTGATAGACAAAGCCCCGAAAGGCCAGGCTGTTGAGGATCGACGTATCGCCCGCACGTGGCGCCGAAATCTCTGCCATCCGTCCCGTCGTCGCTATTGCGAAATGTGTAACCCGGCCCCGTCGGCGCGGGGCGGCCCATTTAGCGGGCTCCGCCGCGCACCCGGCAGGATGCGCGGCGGATAGTGACCCGTTAGGCCGTGCTTAGTTAAAGGGGTACGAGTAAAGCAGGCCGCCCTTGGTCCACAGGCTGTTCAACCCGCGCTCGAGGTCGAGCGGCGACTTCTTCCCGAAGCCGCGCTCGTAGATATCTTCGTAATTGCCGACCTGTTTGATAATCCGGTACGCCCACTCGTTGTCGAGCCCCAGCTTTTTCCCGAGGTCACCTTCCTTGCCCAGCAGCCTCTTCACCGCCGGATTATCGGACTCGAGCATTTTGTCGACGTTCTCCGAACTGACTCCAGTTTCCTCTGCCTCGAAGGTCGCCATCACGGCCCATTTGATAATGTCGTACCACTGGTCGTCGCCATGCCGGACGGCAAGGGCGAGCGGCTCCTTCGAGAACACGCCCGGCAGGATGAAGTGCTCATCCGGGTTCGGCGCGTCGAACCGGCGATGGCCCGGCAGACCCGCCTGGTCCATCGACAAAACGTCGCAACGACCCGACAAGTAGGCGCTGACCAACTCAGTGTTCTTCTCAATGACGACTGCGTTGTAAGTCATATTTCGTGCCGCGAACAGCGAGGAGACGTTCTTCTCGGTGGTGCTGCCCGGCAACACGCAGATGGTCGCGCCGTCCATCTCGTCGACCTTGGTGACGTTGAGGTCCTTACGCACCATGAATCCGGTGCCGGTGTAGAAGGTCACCGGGCTGAAGTTGAAGCCCAGAGCCGCGTCCCGGGTCAGGTTGATAGTCGTGGTGCGCGACAGAATGTCGACCTCGCCAGACTGCAGCGCAGGGAAGCGCTGCACGCTGCTGAGCGGGATGTATCTCACCTTTTCGGAGTCGCCGAGCACCGCGGCCGCCACGGCACGGCAGAAGTCGACGTCCAAACCGGTCCACTTTCCCCTGTCGTCGGCCGAGGCGAAGCCGTAGCGCCCTTGGTTAACCCCGCAAACCAGTTCGCCGCGGTCCTTCACTACCTTCAGCATACCACCACTCTGCGCGGTCGCACCCGAGGGCATGGCGACGGCGGCAACGGCCAGCGACGCGATAAGACACTTCCAGTGTTCCAGCATGTGAAACCCCCTGTTTTCCAAAAAACACCCTTGTTTGGTTTCCCCAGTGGATGTCTGCGATCCACCGGAAGCCCGAAGGCTCGTCCGACGTCAGAGCGTCGCCGGGACGGTATGTGGCATCATAGTGGCATATGACGGGTCGGCCGCAAGCCTTTTCAGGCGGACCGTCGACCGTCGTGCGGCCGGCCGACCTCCAGCGACATGACCAGCCGGTTAAGTGCGCCGTCGCGGTAATAGCGGATGGAATCCATCACCGAGCGGACGAGATGGATGCCCATTCCGCCAATGCTGCGGCGCTCCAGCGGCGCCTCCAGATCGGGGCGGCGCGCATCGGCCAGCGGATTGAACGGCACGCCGTCGTCTGCCATGCGCACCCAGAGGGTGTCGCCGATCAGTTGCAGATCGAGTGCGATGAGATGCTCGGCGCGGTCCTCGTAGCCATAGAGGACGGTGTTGGTGATCAGTTCGTCGAACGAAAGGTTCAGACCGTAGGCGACCTTCTCCGACAGGCCGTTTTCACGGCAGAACCGCTCGACCTCCCCGGCGATGCGCGTGATCTCGCCGAGGTCGTTGTGCAACGTCAGTCGAAGCCGGCTGTCCACGGCGAACCCCTTCGGACATGCGGTGCGGGGGAAGGACCGGCGTAATCTAGGCGCGGCGGCGCGCAGCGGCAATGCGCCGGATCACAGGAGCGCGCCCTCCGCGTCGCCATCCGGGCGGTACGTGCCCGACGGGTCTTCGACCTCCAGCACCCACAGGTCGGGATCGTATCGCCGCTGCCGCGCGATGTAGTCGTCGGCCTCCTGCTCGCTGACCGGCGCGTCACCGGTGGCAAGGGCGAAGGCACGGCCGCCGGACGGCGCGGCGACCTGCGAGAAGATGGCGCAGGTGCCATCGAGCCGGTTCCGCTTCACCAGCACCGCCCCGGCATCGGCATCACCCCGTGCCAGTACCGCCACCGGCAGCATTCGCCGATCACAGATGCGAATCTGCGCCTGTACCCAGATGCCGGTCTTCAGCCGCACCGCTTCCTCCCTGCGGATTCGCCGCTTTGCGCGGGTCGAATTGATCCTCCGGCGAAGTGCCGCGTATATCAATGTACAGATGGCTGCAGCAAAGCGCATATCCGGCCGGGGCTACGACGACGCCGAAATCGCGGCGGTGTGTCGCGCCCGCGACTATCCCTATCCGCCCTTTGCCGGCTGTTTCGTCTTCCAGGAGGGCGAGGCGCGGGCGGCGGCTGCCGACCGCCTGCCGCGCGAAGGACGGGTGCCGGTCCTGGCCTACGGCTCCAACCGTGCGCCCGCGCAGCTTTTCAGGAAATTCGGTCCCAGGGCCGAGGCTATCGGGGTCGAGACGGTCGACGTATGGGGCTGCGAGGTGGTGTTCTGCGCCCGCCTGAGCAGCTACGGGGCGTTGCCCGCGATGCTGCAGCAGGCGGAAGGCACGACAGTGCGGGTCGCCGTCACCTGGCTGACGGACAGGCAGTTGGAGGTGATGGACGTGACCGAGGGGCTGCGTGAGGGCGAGTACCGGCGGGTGGTGCTGCCCTGGGGCTCGGTGACGGGAGCCGACGGCTTGCCGCTGCACGGGGTCGAGACCTACGACAGCCCGCATCCGGCGCTGTATATCGGCGGCGGGCCGGTGGCGTTGTCAGCCGTGGAGGCGTCGGGCCGGGTGCTGCCGGCGATGAGCTGTGCCGCCGCCCTCGCGCATGCGCACGGCCATCTCTCCCCCGACATGTCGTGCGAAGACGCCATCCTCCGGTCCATCCGCGACCATGACCACCGGGAGGAATTGTGCCTGCGGCTTCGCGAAGGACTGCCGCCGCTGTGATACGTCGCACCGCAGCCCTGATCGGAAGCCTGGCGGTCGCGGCGACGGCGGCCTGCTCGCCGTC
>JBBDQX010000066.1:0-9122 GCA_040905765.1 Acetobacterales bacterium | reverse complement strand
AAAGCACCGCCGAAACCCCCAGGACTTGTGGATATGCGTAAATCCGCGTTCTCGAACATGGGCTTATATAGGGAGGGCCGGAAAGCCCTGCAATCCTCACGCGCATCAGGCATTGGTATCGAAGTTGGGGCCGGCGCGGTGCGACCCTCCTGCATAAGGATCGCCCTGCGACCCGGTTTCTTCCGTCTGCGCCGCAGCTTCTTCGCCGCCCGGCTCGCGGGCGAGACCGCCCTTGGCGATTCCGACCATCGCGGGACGCAGCAACCGGTCGTGCAGGACATAACCGGGGGCCAGTTCCTGAACCACCGTTCCGGACGGGCTTTGCGGGTCTTCGACCTCGAACATCGCCTCGTGGAACCTGTGGTCGAACGGCTTGCCCAGCGCTTCGACGCGCCTCACGCCGTGCTTCTCCAGCGCCTGCATCAACTGGCGCTCGGTCGCTTCGACCCCCTCAAGCACGGTGGCGAGCTTGTCATGCGCGCCGCGTTCCTCCTGCGGCACGCTGTCGAGGGCGCGGCGCAGGTTGTCGGCGACGCCGAGGATCTCCTTCAGGGGATCGGCGGCCGCGTAGCGCTGCATGTCCTGGCGCTCGCGCGCGGCGCGACGGCGGACGTTTTCCGCCTCGGCGATCGCCCGCATGTAGGCGTCCCGGGTCTTGACCAGCTCCTCCTCGAGCTCCTTCACCTTGCTGCCCAGACGCTCAAGCTCCTCGCCGGCGGGCTGCTGCGCGGACTCCGGCGTCGCCTCATCGGCGGTCGCCGGGCCAACGGGGTCTTGCCCCGCTACGGGGGGCTTCTCGGGATTGTTCATCGAACCGTTCGTCAGTCGTTGGAAGAAGCCAGCCTCAGCGACGGCTCGCCGCTGCGGCCGATGAGACGGCCCACCAGTTTGGCCGTGTAGTCGACCATCGGGATGATACGGCCGTAGTCGATCCGGGTCGGGCCGATCACGCCGATCGCGCCGACGATATTGTCGCCGCCGCGGAATGGCGCAACCACCGCCGAGCATCCCGCCAGGCTGAACAGGCTGCTTTCGGCGCCGATGAAGATCTGCACGCCGTCGGCAGTGCTCGACAGCTCGAGCAGCCGCACCATGGTCTCCTTGGTGTCGAGCGCCGAGAACAGCTTCCGGATGCGTTCCAGGTCCTCGATCGCGGTCACGTCCTCCAGCAGCTTCGACTGCCCGCGGACGATCAGGTTGCGCGTATCCTGGCTGCCAGCCCAGGTCGCGAGCCCGGCCTCGACCACGCGCGTCGCCACCTCGTCGAGCTGCGCGCGATACTGCTTCAGCTCGTCGCGCACGCCCGCGAGAGCCTCCTCGAGCGTGCGCCCGACAAGGCGCGCGTTCAGGTAGTTGGTCGCCTCGCGCAGCGCCGCCGCCGGCACGCCGAGCGGCAGCTCGATGATGCGATTCTCCACCATGCCGGTTTCCGTCACCAGCACCACCAGCGCGCGCTCGTCACCGAGGTAGACGAACTCGATGTGCTTCAGCGCGGCATCCGTTTTCGGCGCCAGCACCAGGCCTGCGCAACTCGACAGTCCCGCGAGTACGCCGCTCGCCTCCGTATAGACCTGGTCGATGCTGCGGCCGGTCAGTGCGCACTGGGCGTCGATGCTGCGCCGCTCTTCCGCCGTCAGGTCGCCGCCGTTCTGCAGCAGGCCGTCGACGAAGAGGCGCAGGCCCTTGTCGGTCGGCAGGCGGCCGGCCGAGATGTGCGGCGCATACAGCAGTCCGAGTTCTTCCAGGTCCGCCATGACATTGCGGATCGTCGCCGGCGACAGGTCGGCGTTCATCATCCGCGACAACGTGCGCGAGCCGACCGGCTCACCGCTCTCGACGTAGGCGTCGACGATGAGCCGGAAGATTTCCCGCGAGCGCTCGTTGAGTTCGTGGATCATCGCTGCAGAAGCGAGAATGCCGGAATCTGTTCCATCGCGGGAATCTAGTGCGCGGCGGGGCACGGTTCAACGCGCGCGAGGGGCGGTGCGATTCCCTGTCGCATCAAATTGCTCTAGGATGCCGCGCTCCGATGACAGAATCCGGGACACACCCCTCATGAACCAGACCGGCAGGCCTTCCGGCAGGGCCCCCGACGAATTGCGCCAGGTAAAGCTCGAGCCCGGCTTCGCCAAGTACGCCGAAGGGTCGTGCATGGTGCGGTTCGGCGACACCCACGTGCTGTGCACGGCCTCGGTCGAGGACCGGGTACCGCCGTGGCTGCGCAATACCGGGCGCGGCTGGGTGACGGCGGAGTACGGGATGCTGCCGCGCGCCACCGCCGAGCGGACGGGCCGCGAGGCCGCACGCGGCAAGCAGGGCGGTCGCACGGTCGAGATCCAGCGCCTGATCGGTCGCAGCCTGCGCGCCGTGACCGACCTGAAGGCCCTGCCCGAGATCCAGGTCCGCGTCGACTGCGACGTCATCCAGGCTGACGGCGGCACCCGGACGGCCGCGATCACCGGGTCCTACGTCGCGCTGCACCAGGCGTTCCAGCGGATGCTAAAGCTCGGCGCCGTCGACCGCATGCCGCTGACCCAGCAGGTCGCGGCGGTGTCCTGCGGCGTTTACAAGGGGCTCGCCGTGCTCGACCTCGACTATGCCGAGGACAGCGTCGCGCAGACCGACGCCAACTTCGTCCTGACCGGCAAGGGCGGCATCGTGGAGGTGCAGGGCACGGCCGAGCATGAGCCGTTCAGTCGGGCCGAACTCGACGCGTTGCTCGACCTCGCCATGTCCGGCGTGGAGTCGCTCTGCGCGCTGCAGCGGCAGGCGCTCGGGCTGGACTAGCGCGATGGCGCAGCGGTTTGCCGGCGGCCGGCTGGTCATCGCCAGCCACAATCCGGGAAAGGTGCGCGAGATCGCGGTGCTGCTGGCACTGCACGGTGCCGAGGTGGTTTCCGCCGCCGACCTAGGCCTGCCTGAGCCGGAAGAGACCGGCTCGACCTTCGTCGGGAATGCCGAGCTGAAGGCCCGTGCCGCCGCCGTCGCGGCGGGACTGCCTGCCCTTGCCGACGATTCGGGGCTGGCGGTGACGGCGCTCGGCGGCGAGCCGGGCATCTATTCCGCCCGCTGGGCGGGGCCGTCCAGAGATTTCATGGCGGCGATGCGGCGGGTGCACGAGGGGCTTTCGGATGCAAGCGACCGGTCCGCTCGCTTCGTCTGCGCGCTCTGCCTGGCCTGGCCGGACGGCCATTGCGAGACCTTCGAGGGCGAAGTGGGAGGCGAGATCGTCTGGCCGCCGCGCGGCGACCGCGGCTTCGGCTACGATCCGGTCTTCCAGCCAGCCGGCGAAGACCTCACATTCGGGGAAATCGATCCCCATCGGAAGCACGAGATGAGCCACCGCGCCGACGCCTTCCGCAAGCTCGTCGCCGCCTGTTTCGGCTAGCGCATGACCGCGATCGCCGTAACCGCGCCCGCCAGGGCGGAGCGGCTGCTGGGCATTTACGTCCACTGGCCGTTCTGCGCGCGCAAGTGTCCGTATTGCGACTTCAACAGCCATGTCCGCGAGGCGGTGGACGAGGCGCGCTTCCGCGCCGCGCTGCTGCGCGACATCGACTGGGGCGCCGAGCTGCTGGAGGGCGAGGACCGGGCGGTGGCGAGCGTGTTCTTCGGGGGCGGCACCCCGTCGCTGATGTCCCCGGACACGGTGGGAGCGGTGCTGGAACGGCTGGCGCGGCACTGGCCGGTCGCGCCGGATGTCGAAGTGACGCTGGAGGCAAATCCCTCCTCCGCCGAGGCCGGCAAGTTCCGGGGCTACCGGGCCGCCGGGGTCAACCGGCTGTCGCTCGGCGTGCAGGCACTGCACGACGAGGCGCTGAAGTTCCTCGGCCGGCTGCACGGCGCCGCCGAGGCGCTAGCCGCCCTCGATGCCGGCCGCTCCGTGTTCGGCCGCGTCTCGTTCGACCTGATCTATGCGCGGCCCGGGCAGCGGCCGGAGGAGTGGCGCGAGGAGCTGCGCCGTGCCCTTGGGTACGGCACCGAGCACCTGTCGCTCTACCAGCTCACCATCGAGCCCGGCACGGCCTTCCACGGCCTGCATCGCCGGGGCGAACTGACACTGCCGGACGACGACGATGCGGCGGCGCTGTACGACCTGACGCAGGAGCTGTGCGAGGCGGCCGGCCTGTCGGCCTACGAGATTTCCAACCACGCGCGGCCCGGCGCCCTCTGCCGGCACAACCGGGACGGCTGGCGCGGCGAGGATTATCTCGGGGTCGGCCCGGGCGCGCACGGACGCGTGACGCTGGACGGCCGGACCGTCGCGTTGCACCAGGCCCGGTTGCCGGAAGCCTGGCTCAGACAGGTGGAAATCGAGGGCCACGGCAACGTCGGGCGAGAGCCGGTCGAGGTCGATGCGCGCTGCGAGGAGCTCCTGCTCTACGGGCTGCGGCTCACGGAAGGTGTCGACGCCGCCCGTTTCGCCGCGCTCGCCGGGCGCTCGCTGGCGTCGGTCGTCGACCCGGCGCGGCTGGCACGGCTGGCGGCCGCCGGCTACCTCGATGCCGACGACGGCGGCATCCGCGCGACGCCGGAGGGGCGGCTCCGCCTCAATGCCGTGATCGGTGCCTTGCTGGCCTGAACCTAGTTGACCGGCGCCTGGAAGGTCTCCGGGGCGGGCGAGATCACCTTCGGCCCTTCCGGGGTCATCTCCATCACCGCCAGCCCGCGGTCGACGGTGCCGTCGGGACGGAAGCGGAAGATGCCGTCGATGCCCCAGAAGCCGTTGGGCGAGGTGATCTCGTCGGACTTCAGCACGCCATCGGTCGCGCCCTGAGCCAGCACCCCGGCGAGGGCCGCCGCATCGTAGGCCAGAGTCGCCAGCGGCGGCGGATCGCTGCCGTAGACGTCCCGGTAGCGCGTGAAGAACTCGCGCCGGGGGCCCGGATCGGGAGCGGCGAACCAGCCGCCCACCAGCGCCGGCTCGGCACCGAGATCCGGCGAATCCCACAGGCCGGTGCCGAGCAGCCGTACCGAGGGCGGGCCAATATCATAGTACGGGAACAGCGAGGCGACGGCGCGCAGGCGCTCGCCGCCATCGGGAATCATCACGGCGTCGAAATTGACCTCGCCGATCGTGTCCAGCCCCTCGAGCCGCGCCAGCGCGCGGCGGGCCACCTCATCGCTGCGCTGCCTCAGCGCCTGCTTCTGCGCCTGCAGCGCAGCCTTGCGGGCCTCGTAGTTGGCCAGCCGCCGGACCGGATCGGACAACTGCTCCGGGCCGGCCTCGGGCCCATAGAACTCGACCTGCGTCACCGTGCCGCGGCCCTCGCGCAGGTCCGACTGGAGGTGCTGGGCCACACGGTGGCCATACTCGTTGTCCGGCGCCATAACCGCGAAGCGCCGCAGGCCGCGGCCGGCGGCGTAGTCGAGCACCCGGCGGACCTGGTCGCCGGGCAGGAAGCCCATCACGTAGACGCCGGGCTGGGCGACGTTGCGGTCGGTCGAGAAGGCGACGACGTCGACCTTCGCCTCCCGCGCGCGCGGCGCGACCGCCGCGACCGCGGCGGAGAAGAACGGGCCGAGGATCAGGTCCGCCCCTTCGAACAGGACCGACTCGACGGCGGCACGCGCGCCCTCGGCGGTGCCCCGGGTGTCGCGGGGCAGCAGCACCAGACTGTCGTTGTCGAGGTCGAACAGGGCGAGCTGGGCCGCATTGAACAACGCCTGACCGGTCGCGGCGTCGGGCCCCGACATCGGCAGCAGCAAGCCCACCCGGACCTGTTCCCGGTAGCCTGGCGGCGGTATCAATTGCAGACGGCCGGACGGCAGCGGTTCGGCGGCCGGCGGTGCGACCGGCTCCAGCGGGCTGGAGGATGACGACTGGGGCGGCGGCGCGGTCTGGGCGGGCGAGGCCGTGGCTGGCTGGCTGGACGCGGAACCCGGATCGCCGAGGCCGGCCGTCTCGCAGCCGAACAAGGTCAGCGCCAGAAGTGCCGGCGCCAGTCGAGGGAAGTGACGAAACGGGGTTTTCCGGTGAGACAACAGGAAGTTCGCCACATGTCTGTTAGGAAGGCCGCCGAGGCTAGCGGCGGGGAGACGGGAAGTAAACACGCACCGTTCTCCGGGCTGGTGGTGGTCGCGACACCGATCGGCAACCTGGAGGACCTTGGTGCGCGCGCCGCACGCGCGCTCCGCACCGCGGACGTCGTGGCATGCGAGGACACCCGGACCAGCGGCCGCCTGCTGGCGCATCTCGGGGCGGCGACCCCGAGGGTCGCCTATCACGAGCACAACGCCGAACGGATGCGCCCGATCCTCATGAAACGCCTGAAAGCCGGCGAAACTGTGGCTCTGGTCTCGGATGCCGGAACGCCGCTGATCAGCGACCCGGGATTCAAGCTGGTGCGGGCCTGCTTCCAGGCCGGCATCGTCGTAACCACGGTGCCGGGGCCGTCCGCGGTGCTCGCCGCCCTGGTGCTCGCCGGCCTGCCGACCGACCGCTTCTACTTCGGCGGTTTCCTGCCGCCGAAGTCGGCGGCCCGGCGGCGGTCGCTGGAGGAGGTCGCGGCGCTGCAGGCAACCCTACTGTTCTTCGAGAGCGCGCAGCGCCTGCCCGCGTCGCTGGCAGACATGGCGGCCAGCCTCGGCGACCGCCCGGCGGCGGTGGCCCGGGAGATGACCAAGCTGTACGAGGAGGTCCGCCGCGACGGACTGGCGGCGCTCGCGGCGCACTATGCCGGCGCCGGGCCGCCGAAGGGCGAGGTAGTGGTCGTGGTGGCGCCGCCGGCAGCGGCGGAGACGCCGTCGGAAGAGACGCTGGACACGCGGCTTAAGGCACTGCTGGACCGGGGCGTCAGCGTCCGCGACGCCGCGGCGACGGTGGCATCGGAAACCGGGGCACCGCGACGCGCGTTGTATGCCCGTGCGCTGGCGCTGGGGCGCGATGACGACTGAGCGGTCGGGCCGCAGGACGGCGGAGCGTCGGGGGCGGACGGCCGAGAGGCTGGCCGCCTGGTACCTTCGGCTCCGCGGCTATCGCATGTCGCGGCGGCGTTGTTGCCTTCGTCGAGGTCAAGGCACGACGGACGGCTGACGAGGCGGCCGAATCTCTCGGGCCGCGGCAGCGGCGCCGGGTGGCGGGAGCCGCATCGCTCTGGCTGGCCAGCCGTCCCGAGGAGGGCCGGGCGGTCCGGTTCGACGTGCTGCTGGTCGCGCCCTGGCGGATGCCGCGCCACATTGTCGACGCCTTCCGCCCCGAGGCTTAGGTCCTTACTATGTCCGCGATGAGGGCCTGAGAGACATGCACCGACCCGACTCCGTTGCGACCCTGCGGCGTTGCGCCGCCCTTCTGCTGCTGGCGGCGCTGACGCTGCCGGCGGCGGGCTGCACGCCGCTCGGTTTCGCCGCCGGGGCGGGGGCGACGGCCGGCACCGCGGCGATGCAGGAGCGCGGCATCGGCGGCGCGGCCAGCGACACCGCGGTCTATGCGCGGGTCAACAAGCTGCTGCTCGACGACGACCTGTCGCTCTACAGCAAGGTCGGCATCGAGGTGCAGGAAGGGCGCGTCCTCCTCACCGGTTCGGTCGGCGATCCCGAGGCACGCATCCGCGCCGTGCGCCTCGCCTGGCAGGCGGAGGGCGTGAAGGAGGTGATCAACGAGATCGCCATCGGCAGTCGGGACTCCGGAAACCGGGTCCGCGATGCCTGGATCACGACGCAGCTGTCGAGCCGGCTGCTGTTCGACAAGGAGATCTCCTCGATCAACTACAACGTCGACACCGCCGGCGGCGTCGTCTACCTGATGGGCGTGGCGCAGGACCAGAGGGAGCTGGACCGCGTCATGCGGCATGCGCGCGACGTGAAATACGTCCAGCGCGTCGTCAACTACGTGCGGCTGAAGTCCGACCCGCGCCGACCGCAATGAGCCGTCCGGGAGCCGAGAACAGCGTGACCGACAGCCCGTCCTCCAGCCAGATGCCGCCCTGCGGACCCGCCGGCGACGAGCGCCGGGTGGCGCTGGACACGCTGCGCTCCGCCGGCGGCCTGCCGGACGAGCAGCTCGATCTGGGTGCCTGCGCGCTGGCGCTGGCGGCGCTCGACCGGCCGGGCGTGCCGCTGCAGCGCTACCGGGATCACCTCGACAGCCTCGTCGCGGACGCGCGGGCGGAGGCCGCGCGCCTCGGCGCCGACGCGGACGACGACCCCGACGCCGGGGCCGAGGTGCTGAAGGCCGTGCTGTGCGGCAAGTACCGCTACGTCGGCGACGGCCTCGCCTACGACGACCTGCAGAACGCCAACCTGATCCGCGTCATCGACCGGCGCAAGGGACTGCCGGTGGCGCTCGGCATCCTGTTCCTGCATGCGGCGCGCGGTATCGGCTGCCTTGCCGCCGGGCTGAACTTCCCCGGACATTTCGTGCTGCGGCTGGAGGGCGGCGGCCGCCGGGTCATCATCGATCCGTTCAACGGCGCCCGAAAGCTGGAGGCGCACGACCTGCGCGACCTGCTGAAGACGATGTCCGGCAACGATGCCGAGCTCGATGCCCCACTGGTGGCCGATGCCGGCAACAGGCAGGTGCTGCTGCGGCTGCAGAACAACATCAAGGTCCGCAAGATGCGCCTTTCGCAGCTCGAGGAGGCGCTGGAGACCATCGAGCGGATGCTGATGTTCGCGCCGGCGGAAGCCGACCTGTGGCGCGAGGCCGGCATCATCGACGCCCGGCTCGGCAACCTGCAGTCGGCCGCGCGCCGGCTGGAGCGATACATGGAGACGGCGACCGACGAGCGCGGGCGCTATCGTACTTCCATGCTGCTGCAGGAAATCCGCAACCGCCTCAACTGACCTCGAACGGCCCGACAGGCGCCCCAGGAAACGTTCGCCCATGAGCCTCGCCGTAGCCATCCAGATGGACCCGATCCAGGGCATCGACATCGACGCCGACAGCACCTTCGCGCTGGCGCTGGAGGCGCAGAAGCGCGGGCACGCGCTGTTCCAGTACCTGACCCCCGACCTCGTGCTGCGCGAAGGCCGGGTACGGGCGAAGGCCTGGCCGCTGGAAGTGCGGCGGGAGAAGGGCGGCCACTTCACCCACGGCGCACCGGAGACACTCGACCTCGCCGGCGTCGACGTCGTGCTGATGCGCCAGGACCCGCCGTTCGACATGGCCTACATCACGGCGA
>JBBDQX010000065.1:0-9140 GCA_040905765.1 Acetobacterales bacterium | reverse complement strand
CGCGATGGCCAGCCCCGTGCGATCCAGTCCGTAGGCGCCGCTTATCTCGCGTCGCAATCCGCCGATGCTGAGCGAGGTGGTGTCGAGAACCTGGTCCGCGATCTCACGCAGCGGCGCCAGCAGCTGCTTTTCGTCCTGGATTCCGCCGATCACGCGCGTTCCCACCGCCAGCGGATGGCGGCGGCGGGTCTCGGTGAACCGGCGCAGCAACACCTCGTCCTCGCAGTCGATGAACAGCAACCGCACCCGGATGTCGTCGCGCCGGCGCAGCGACTCCACGATTTCCGCCAGTCTGCCGACGTCGAAGTCCCGGGTGCGGATATCGACGCCGACCGCTACCGCACCGCCGCCGGCGACGACGCCGGCAGGCTCAAGCACCGCCTCGAGCAGAGTCAGGGGCGGGTTGTCGACGCCTTCGTAGCCGAGGTCCTCCAGGACATTGAGCGCGGAACTCTTGCCGCCGCCCGACATGCCGGTGACGATCACCACCGACCCGGTGCCCCTGCCTCGCCTGTCCACCTTGTTCGCCATGCGAGCCCAGCCTACCCGCTTCGCGCCGGTTTGTCCCCGGCCGCCAGGTGCGTTGCCGCACGCAGCTTGTCGGCCGCGGAGGATTCGAACGGCGCAAGACGAAGCACCGGCAGGCTGACCCCGAGCAGATCGCATCGAGCCTGCGGCGGCAGCCGCGGCACGTGTTCGGGTGCCACGAGTTCGACGACCAGGCATATGACGCATTCGGCGGCCGCGACCGCCCGGATATCGGCCGCCGCAACGATGCCGACGCCGCGAATCTCGATGAGGCCGGCCAGGGACGGCGGCGGCGAAGCCACCACGGCTCCCCCCTCGAAACGAAGATCGACCCGGTCGTCGGCGACGAGGGCCGCGCCCTGCATCAGCAGCCGAAGGGCGAGATCGGACTTGCCGCTGCCGGACCGGCCAAGGATAAGCACGCCGCGCCCGTCCAGGGCGACGCAGGTCGCATGGCGCTGCTCGCGCGAACTCACGCCGCCGGCAGCCGCACGACGAACCGGGCGCCCTGCACCCGGCGATCCGCGCCGTCGTCCGCGATCCTGTTCTCGGCGGTAATGGTTCCCCCCAGTGCCTCGACAATCTGCCGGGAGATGCTGAGTCCGAGGCCGGAATGGGTACCGAACTTCTCCCCCGCCGGCCGCTCCGAGTAGAAGCGCTCGAAGATGGCGTCCAGCTTGCCCTCGGGCAGGCCCGGCCCCTCGTCCTCCACCCGCACCTCTATCGCCCCGGATCCGCGGGCGAGACGTATCGAGATGGTGCCCCGCTCCGGGCTGAAGCTTTCGGCGTTGGCGATGAGATTGCGGAACACCTGTACGAGGCGGTCCTCGATGGCCTGCGCCACATAGGCTCCCTCTTTCGGCTCGCTGCCGTCCTCTCCCTCGACCACGATCACAAGACCACGCCGATCGCCGGACACGCCGTGCACCTCGGCCAGGGCCGAGAGCATGCGTCCGACATCCACCGGTTCCGAGAGCGCGCGCGACATATCGGCGTCGATCCTGGACGCGTCGGAAATATCGGTGATCAGGCGGTCGAGGCGCTGGACGTCCTCGAGCAGGATCGCCATCAGGTTACGCTGCTGTTCCGGATCGCTGACACGCGCGACGGTCTCGACCGCGCTGCGCAGGCTGGTCAGGGGATTCTTGATCTCGTGCGCGACGTCGGCGGCGAAGCCTTCGATCGCGTCCATGCGCTCGTAAAGGGCTGCCGTCATGTCGCGCAGCGCCGCCGACAGGTCTCCGATCTCGTCGTTTCGGCCGGAGAGATCGGGGATCGGCTCCTGTCGCTTGCGGGAGCGGCGCACCCTCTCCGCCGCGAGCGCCAGGCGACGCAACGGCCGCGCGATGGTGCCGGTGAGATAGATCGACAGCAGCACCGTCAATGCCAGCGCGGCGGCGAAGAAGCTGAGGATGTTGAGGCGCACCGCCAGCAGCGCATCTTCCAGCGCCGCGCTGCCGCGGGTCAGCATCACCGCACCCAGGACCTGCTTGAAGCGCTGCACCGGCACCGCGACCGAGATGACGATGCCGCCGTCGCGGGTGCGCCAGAGGTTGGACGCGGCCTCGCCGTCCAGGGCCCGTATCACCTCCTCGTAGTCGTCCGCGCTGGGCGGCTGGCTCTCGTGATAGCGCGGCAGTTCGCCGCCGAGGGTGAACCATTCCCGCACGTAGCTGCGGACACCGCCGTAGAGCCGTTCCGTCAGCCACGGGTCGCCAGGAGGTGGCAGCTCCTCCATTTCCACCACGCCGCCGGGCCGCGCCAGATCCAGGCTGTCGGCCACCAGGTCGCCGTCGATCGCATAGAGGCGGGTCCGTGCGCTGGCGATCGTGCTGAGCCGCCGGACCATCTGCCGGGCGACGTTCGCGACGAGCCGGTCGGCGACCGGATCGTTGGCTACCGCCGCCCCCTCTCCGAGGGCTGCAGCCACGAGTTCGGCCTGCGAGCGCAATGCTTCGATTTCCGACTGGATCAGCCCGCGGCGGTACTGGTCGACGTACAGCAGCCCGCCCACCAGCACAGCGAGCGGCAGGACATTGACCAGAAGGATGCGGCGCAGCAAGGGAGAGATCGGCCGGGGACCGGGCCGCGGGGTCAGCGTGCCGGCCCCCGTCGACACGGCGGCAGGGTCATCAGCCTGTGACGGCGCCTTCTGCTGCCGCGGCCGCGGCAGCATCCGCCTCCGCGTCCTCACGTGACTGCGTGAAGCGGTAGCCGACGCCATACAGGGTTTCGATGGCCGAGAAATCGGGGTCGATTTCCTTGAACTTCTTCCGCAGGCGCTTGACGTGGCTGTCGATCGTGCGGTCATCGACGTAGGAATTCTCACCATAGGCCGCGTCGATCAACTGGTCTCGACTTTTCACCATGCCCGGCCGGGCGGCCAGCGCCTTGATCAGCAGGAACTCGGTGACCGTGAGGCGCACCGGCGTGCCACGCCAGGTGCACTGATGACGCGACTGGTCGAGCAGCAGAAGCCCGCGCTGGACGATGCCGGTCTGCGGCGTGCCGCTGCCCTCGTCGCGCGACAGCTCCTCACGCCGCAGCACGGCGCGGATGCGTTCGATCAGCAGGCGTTGCGAAAACGGCTTGCGGATGTAATCGTCCGCACCCATCCGCAGGCCGAGCACCTCGTCGACCTCATCGTCCTTGGACGTGAGGAAGATCACCGGCATGCTGCTTCGCTGTCGCAGCCGCTGCAGCAGTTCCATCCCGTCCAGGCGCGGCATCTTGATGTCGAGCACGGCGACATCCACCGGTTGCGATGTCAGGCCCTGCAATGCGGATTCCCCATCGGTGTAGGTTCTCACCTTGAACCCTTCGGCCTCCAGGGCCATCGCAATCGAGGTCAGGATGTTGCGGTCGTCGTCGACCAGGCCGATCGTCTGCACCACGGTCTCCACTCCGGTTTCCGTCGCGCCGCGCCCGCACTTCGGAAAGGCGGGTGCGGCAAGGATCAAGGACAGACGGCTATTATGGCGAAAATATAGTGGTATCGGGGCGGCAACGGAACGTGCTGCGAGCGGACTGGTGGCGTGACGGAACCTGACGAGGCGGCACGAGAGGCGCGGAACCTGGTCCGCGGGGCTGTGAAGGCGGCGCTCGCGACCGTTTCCCCGGACCGCGCCGGAGCGCCGCACGTTGCGCTCGTGACGGTGGCGACGGATATCGATGGTCGGCCCCTGCTGCTGCTCTCGGAGCTCTCCCGCCACACGCGGGACCTGTGTGCGGACGGGCGCGCCGCGCTGCTGTTCGACGGCACCGGAGACCGTGCGAACCCCCAGGAAGGACCGCGGGTGACCGTCCAGGGACGGGCCATCCCGACGGAGGAGCCACGCTGCCGGGCGCGCTTCCTCGCACGTCACCCGGGCGCGGCGCTGTATGCCGGGTTCGGCGATTTCCGCATCTGGCGGGTCGAGGTCGAGGCGCTGCATCTCGTGGGCGGTTTCGCCCGTGCCCGGCGTCTCGGCGCGGGGGCGCTGGTCCGCTCTGAGACGGCGGTATCCCGCCTGGCTGCCGCGGAAGAGGACATCATCGCGCACATGAACGCCGACCACGGCGACGCGATGGACCTGATCGCACAGGTCCTGCTGCGCAGGCGCGGCCGCGGCTGGCGGATGACCGGGATCGATCCGGACGGCTGCGATCTGATGCTCGAGGCGCGCCGCGCGCGGGTCGCATTTTCCGAGGCGGTCGACGGGCCGGAGGCGGCACGACGCGTTCTGGTGGCGCTGACGGCTGCCGCACGCAAGGCCCGGAATGACCTAAAATAGGTCACAGGGCGGCACAGCGACACCCTGTTCCCCCAGGCTGCGTGCTGTGTTACACAACCGGAAATGTCGGGTGGCGAGGCCGGCGACGATACCTACCCGGTCGACCCGGGTCCTCGCCCTTCCATCTCCGGCAATCTGCTGGCCGAACCACGGCGTCGGCTCCTTGCAAGGAATCGCGCCGGATATGCGGCCTTTCGTCGTTGGCAGAAGCGAGGAATTTTCGAGTGTCGCAGCAAGTGGGCCCAGCCATCAGCAGCCACGGTCTGGACAAGCACGGGATCGCCAAGTGGCGGCTTGCCCGTTGGAACCTTCGTACCGCCGCCCTCTACGAGCGCGCCATTGAGCTGCGCGAGGGCATGCTGACGCGGGACGGCGCCATGGTGGTCACCACCGGCGAGCACACGGGCCGGTCGCCGCGCGACAAGTTCGTCGTCGAGGATCCGTCGACCAAGGACAAGATCGCCTGGGGCGAGGTCAACCGGCCGATGTCGGAGGAGACCTTCGACAATCTGCTGAAGCGCGTCCGGGCGCACTATCAGTCGCAGGACCTGTACGTACAGGATCTTTACGCCGGCGCCGATCCGGCGTACCGCCTGAAGGTTCGGGTCGTGACGGAGCACGCCTGGCACGCGCTGTTCGCGCGCAACATGTTCATCGTGCCGCCGGCCGACGCGCTGGCCGATTTCGAGCCCGATTTCACCATCCTGCACGCCCCCGATTTCCGGGCCGATCCGGACATCGACAAGACCCGTTCCTCCACCGTCATCGCGATCCATTTCGGCCGGCGCATGGTGGTGATCGGCGGCACCTCCTATGCCGGGGAGATCAAGAAGTCGATCTTCACCGTCCTCAACTATCTGCTGCCGCAGAAGGGCGTCGTCTCGATGCACTGCTCGGCGAACAAGGGCGGTGAGGACGACGTCGCCCTGTTCTTCGGCCTTTCCGGGACCGGCAAGACGACCCTGTCGTCCGACCCGACGAGGACGCTGATCGGCGACGACGAGCATGGCTGGTCCGACAACGGCATCTTCAATTTCGAGGGCGGCTGCTACGCGAAGGTCGTCCGCCTCGACAAGGAGGCCGAGCCGGAGATCTACGACGCCTCGCTGCGCTTCGGCTCGATCCTCGAGAACGTCGTCGTGGATCCCGAGACCCGGCAATGCGACTTCGACGACGACAGCCTGACCGAGAACACGCGTTCGTCCTACCCGCTGCGCTTCATCCCCAACGCCAGCTCGGCGGGAACCGGCCGACATCCGAAGAACGTGGTCATGCTGACCTGCGACGCCTTCGGCGTGCTGCCCCCGATCAGCCGGCTGTCACCGGAACAGGCGATGTACCATTTCCTGTCCGGCTACACCGCGCGCGTCGCCGGCACCGAAAAGGGCGTGACGCGGCCGGAGGCAACCTTCTCCGCGTGCTTCGGCGCGCCGTTCATGCCTTGCCATCCGACGGTCTATGCCAAGCTGCTGGGCGAGCGCATCCGCGAGTTCGGCGCGTCCTGCTGGTTGGTGAACACCGGCTGGACAGCGGGACCGGCAGGTACGGGCTACCGGATGAAGATCGCCCACACCCGCGCCCTTCTGCGGGCGGCGCTGGCCGGAAAGCTCGACGATTGCCCCGGCGAGGTCGACCCCGTGTTCGGTCTCTGGGTGCCGGCGCAGTGCGAGGGGGTTCCGGCGGACGTGCTGATGCCTCGCAACACCTGGTCCGATCCGGCCGCCTACGACCGGGCGGCAGCGGACGTGGCGCGGCGCTTCGAGGAGAACTTCCGGAAGTTCGAAGGCGCGGTGGATGACAGCATCGTTTCGGCCGGCATTCGCGCGGCGGCATAGGTTCGGGCGACGCCGGGCGTGGCCGTAATAAAACTGTAATAAAAAGGGCGGCCAAAGCTTCGGCCGCAGAGTCCGGACGTTACCGCGATTCTTATAACCGCTCTAGAACCATTCTAAGGAAACGCGCAGTAATCATTTGATATTGCTGCTGAAACTCTGCCAATTTCGGTTCCTCGCCTTACCGGAGACACCCTGCAGTCATGGCAGAGCTTATCGCGTTGCATCGCGGCCCCGCTTCGGCGGCGACCGGAATCCCGGTCTGCCGGCCGATGCCGCGCGTCGCGTCGCTGCATGCCTCGGAGCGGCTGCTGCTGGTGGTGATCCGGCACTGGGTCGAGGACCCCGCGACCGTGTGCCCGGCGGTCTGGGCGATGAAGCGCGCCTTCGACACCGGCCTCTGCGGGCCCGCGATCAAGGCGCTGCGCGGCCTCATGCAGGCGGTGGGTGCGCGGCCGCGGCCGCTGCGGCTGCTCGGCTCCGCCTGCCCGACCCTGTCGCCGGATGAACGGGCCTTGCTTGACCTGTTCGCCGCCCATCAGCACGGCCGCGAGGACCACAGCGTCGCGCTGATGGCCTGGCTGGTGCCGGACGACGACGCGCGCGACTCCGCGAACGACC
The DNA here is from genome assembly GCA_040905765.1 of Acetobacterales bacterium. Lineage (GTDB taxonomy): Bacteria > Pseudomonadota > Alphaproteobacteria > JBBDQX01 > JBBDQX01 > JBBDQX01. Next base: position 2,386 of record JBBDQX010000065.1, on the reverse strand, counting down.
ATGCCGCGCATCTCGCCTATCTGCTTGAGAAAGGCGGCCACCGGCTGCGGCCGCCCGCCGCGGCCCCCGTGCCGCCGGCCCGGCGCGAGGCCGTCGCCGGCTGAGGATCCGCCGCCGGTCCCTGCCTCTTAATGGGCGTCGCCCCAGTTGGCGCCGACGCCGGTTTCCACCACCATCGGGACGTCCAGGTTGTTGGCCGCCTGCATCACGCGGGTGACCAGCGTGCGCGTCGCCTCGACCTCGCCTTCCGGTACCTCGAACACCAGCTCGTCGTGCACCTGCAGCAGCATACGGGCTTGCAGCCCTGCCTGCCGCAGCGCGCGCGGCAGCCGGATCATCGCCCGCTTGATGATGTCGGCCGCGCCACCCTGCAGCGGCGCGTTGATCGCCGCCCGCTCGCCGAAGCCGCGCCGCGCCGGGTTCTTGTCGCTGATCGCCGGGGTGTGGATGCGCCGACCGAAGGACGTGCTGACATGGCCCTGCTCACGCGCCAGCTTCACCGTGCTGTCCATGTAGACGCGGATACCGGGAAACCGCCTGAAGTAGGTGTCGATGTAATCCCTGGCCTCGCCGCGTGCGATGCCGAGCTGGCGCGCCAGCCCGAAGGCCGAGATGCCGTAGATGATGCCGAAGTTTATCGCCTTGGCCTTGCGGCGCGTGGCACCGTCCATCTGCGCGAGCGGCACGCCGAACACCTCGGACGCCGTCATCGCGTGGATGTCCTTGCCGTCGCGGAATACCTGCTTCAGCTCCGCGATGTCGGCGACGGAGGCCAGCAGCCGCAGCTCGATCTGCGAGTAGTCGGCGCTGAGCAGCACCCAGCCGGGATCCGCGACGAAGGCCGTGCGGATCTTGCGCCCTTCCTCGGTCCGGATCGGGATGTTCTGCAGGTTGGGATCGGTCGAGCTGAGCCGGCCCGTCGAGGCGATCGCCATCCCGTAGCAGGTGTGCACGCGCCCCGTCGCCGGGTTGACCTGCAGCGGCAGCGTATCGGTGTAGGTGCCCTTGAGCTTCGACAGCTGCCGCCAGTCCAGCACCCGCGCCGGCAGGTCGTGCGTCGCCGCGAGTTCCTCCAGCACGTTGGCCGGGGTCGACCATGCGCCGTTCTTGCCGCGCTTGCCGCCGGGCAGCGACAGGTCCTCGAACAGCACCTCGCCGAGCTGCTTCGGAGAGCCGACGTTGAAAGGCCGCCCGGCCAGCTCGTGGATCTGCGCCTCGAGGTCCGCCAGCCGGCGGCCAAACTCGTCGGAGAGCCCCTTCAGGACACCGACGTCGATGCGGATGCCGGCCGTCTCCATCGCCGCGAGCACCGGGATCAGCGGGCGCTCCAGCCGCTCGTAGACGGTCACCAGCCGCTCCGGCAGCAGCCGCGGCCGGAGCTCCCGCCACAGGGCGCCGGTCACTTCCGCATCCTCCGCGGCGTAGCGCGTGGCGTTGTCGAGCGCGACCTGCGCGAAGGGGATCCGGTTGCGGCCGCTGCCGGCGACGTCGCTGAAGGTGATGGTCTTGCGGCCGAGGACGGTTTCCGCCAGCTCGTCCATGCCGTGCCCGTGCAGACCGGCCTCCAGCACGTAGGAGATCAGCATCGTGTCGTCGACCGGTCCGAGCGCGATGCCGCCGTTCTCCGGCCGTGCCAGCACCATCATGTCGTACTTGATGTTCTGCCCGACCTTCAGGACCGAGGGGTCCTCCAGCGTCGGCTGCAGCGCGGCCATCGCCTCGTCGAACGGGACCTGCACCGGCGCTTCGGGCGCGTCCCTGCCGCCGTCGAGGAGGGTCGCCTGCTCCGCGCCCGCGGGCTCATGGCGCAGCGGCACGTAGCAGGCGCGACCGTCAGGCAGGGCCATGGAGAGCCCGACCAGCCGGGCGGACATGGCGTCGAGCGAGCTCGTCTCGGTGTCGAAGGCCAGCCAGCCAGCCTCCATCGCCGCCGCCGCCCATTCCCGCAGCCGGCCGATGTCCTGCACCGTTTCGTAGTCCGGCACGGAGGCATCGGTCTTCTGCTCCACGCGCTCCGTCAGTGGATGGCCTTCGGCGAGATGGCTTTCGACCCGCGCCAGGATGCTGCGGAACCCCTGCTCGCGCAGGAACGGCACCAGCACGGCCGGATCGGGCTCGCGCACACGGAAGGACCGCAGGGGCTCCTCGACCGCCACGTCGTCGACCAGCCGCACCAGCTCGCGGCTGACGCGCGCCTGCTCGACGTTGTCGAGCAGCGTCTGGCGCCGTTTCGGCTGCTTGATCTCCTCCGCCCGCGCCAGCAGGGTTTCGAGGTCGCCATACTCGTTGATGAGCTGGGCTGCGGTCTTCACCCCGATGCCGGGCACCCCGGGCACGTTGTCGGTCGAATCGCCGGCGAGCGCCTGCACGTCGATCACCTTGTCCG
>JBBDQX010000064.1:0-9238 GCA_040905765.1 Acetobacterales bacterium | reverse complement strand
CGGCAGGACGGCGGGCATCGTCGGCGTCGGCAACATCGGCTCGCGCGTCGCCGCGGCGCTGCACCGCGGCTTCGGCATGAAGGTGATCGGCTACGACCCGCTGCTGACCGACGCGCGCTGGGCCGAGCTGTCCGGCGTGGTCGGGCGACGCGACGACCTGCTGGCGATGCTCGGCGAGGCCGACCTGGTGGCGCTGCACTGCCCGCTCGACGCGGTGACGCGCAACATGATCGACCGCGAGGCGCTGGCCGCGATGCGACCGCACGCCATCCTGCTCGGCGCGTCGCGCGGCGGCGTGATCGACGAGGCGGCGCTCTACGACGCGCTGGTCGCCGGGCAGATCGCCGGCGCCGGGCTCGACGTCTTCGCCGACGAGCCGACACCCCAGGACCACCCGCTGCTGTCGCTCGACAGCGTCGTCGCCGCGCCCCATCTCGGCGGCATGTCCGAACAGGGCATGATCGCCATGGGCGTCACCGCGGTGGAGGAGGTCCTCCGGGTGCTGCGCGGCGAAGGGCCACGGCACCGGGTGAACTGATGCCGTCCGACGGTACGGGCAGGATCGGTCCGCACGAAGGACGTGAGCTCGAACTGATGCTGGCGGGTAGGAAGCCCCTGGCGATGTTCAGCGACGCCCGCCAGCACCGCGACCTGTTCCCCGAAGACGACTTCGCACCCCATGTGGCGGCCGGGCGCATCATTCGCGGCGAGCGGTCGTTCCTGAGTCACGGCGGCATTGACGTCGTCTGCATCTATTACGCACTGCCGGGCGAGGCATGGCGGATCGATGCCGTGCACCGCATCCAGCAGGCCTGTCCATACAGGCCGGCCCCCGCCGGCGCCCGTGGACGACACCGCCATCGGCCGCCTGCTCGGCTACGACGAAGCGGACATCGCCGCCTTCGTCGCCCATGTCTAGGCCGCCCGGCCTAGCTGTAATCCCCCTCCCGCGTGACGTAGCCCTCGAAGGCGTCCCGCTCGCGCAGTGCCTTGTCGCGCTCGGCGGGGTTGCCGTGGCCGCCGCCGCCGGGGGTGCGCATCGCGACGGTGTCGCCGCGCTTCAGCACGTACTGCAGCTTCGGATCGACCCTCTCGCCGTTGATCTCCAACTCGCCCGGCGCCCCGCCCCTGCCGTCCCTGATGCCGAAGGCGGGGAACAGCGTCCGCTCGGCGAGGAACGACACGGCGATAAGGCTATCGCTGCGGCTCTCGAGGAAGATCTCCTGTCCCAGCCCGCCGCGGTGCTTGCCAGGGCCGCCCGAGTCCGGGCGCAGCGCCTTGCGCCGGAAGCGCAGCGGCGCGATCAGTTCGGACAGTTCGACCGAGGTCGACGACACGTTGGACGGCCAGCTCAGGCAGGTGGCGCCGTCTCGGCGGAAGGTCGCGCCCATGCCGCCGTTGTAGAAGAACATGTTGGCGTAGGGCTTGCCTTCCTTGCTCACGCCCGACTGGTTCATGCCCCACATCGGCGAGCCGCAGGCGGCCATCACCCGCTCGGGCACGATGTCGCCGAGGCATCCGAACACCAGCATCGGCAGGTAATGGCCGATCAGCATGCGCGAGCCGCCGGAGCACGGGAACACCGGATTGACGATGCAGCCGTCGGGCGCCCGCACGGTGATCGGCTTGAACGCGCCCTCGTTGTTCGGCAGGTTGGGGCTGGTGCAGCACTTCACCCCGTAGCACGTCATCGCCAGCGTGTAGCACATGGCGCAGTTGATCGCCCGGTCGACCTGCGGGTCGGTGCCGTCGTAATCGCAGACGATGCTGTCGCCGTCGACGGTCAGCGTCATCTTTATCGTGATCGGCTCCTTCATCAGGCCGTCGGTCTGCAGCTCGCTGCGGTAGACGCCGTCCGGCAGCTCGCGGATCGCCGCGCGCATCGCCGCCTCGCAGCGGTCCTGCAGCTCTTTCGCCAGCGGGCCCAGTTCCTCCAGCCCATAGTCGTCCATCAGCGCGTTGAGCCGCGCCTCCATCACCTCCAGCGCCACCACCTGCGCCCACAGGTCGCCCATCGTCAGGTCCGGCGTGCGGACATTCTTGCGCAGCAGGGCGACCAGCGTCTCGTTGGTCTCGCCGGCCTCGGCGAGCTTCATCATCGGGATCTGGAAGCCTTCCTCGAACACCTCGCGCGGTTCAGGCGAGCGGATCTTGCCGCCGATGTCCGGCGCATGCGCGGTCGATGCGGAGAAGCCGATCAGCGTGCCGTTGCGGAAGATCGGCTTGGCGACCGTGATGTCCGGCAGGTGGCCGGTGCCGAGGTGCAGGTCGTTGGTGATCAGGATGTCGCCGGGGTTCAGCGTCTCCGGCGGAAAGTGCGCGACGAAATGCTTCGTCGTCGCCGGCAGGGTGCCGATGAACGACGGGATGCTGTCGGTCGCCTGCACCAGCGACTCGCCCTTCTCGTCGGTGATGATGCAGGAGAAGTCGTAGCTCTCGCGCACCAGGGTCGAGAACGAGGTGCGGACCAGCGCCGCCGCCGCCTCGTCGACGCTGGAGATCAGGCGCGTCCACAGCACCTCAAGGGTGACGGGATCGAAGCGGATTTCGGCCATCTCAGTTGCCTCCCTCGGGCAGGGTGACGACGATGCTGCCGTCGGGCTGCACGACGCTGGTTGCGCCCGGCCCGACGACGAAAGTCGACTCGTTCTCCTCGAAGATCGTCGGCCCCTCCAGCGGCTTGCCGACCGGCACTCGGTAACGGTCGTAGACGGGGGTGTCGACGTAGTCGCCGGCCTCGGCGTAGTAGACTTTTCGGCTGCCCTTCAGCGCGTCGGTGCCGGTGCCGCCCGCGGCCAGCAGCTCCATGCCGCCGCCGGCGACCGCGGCCGAGACCGAGACGCGCAGGTTGACGACCTGCACCGGCACGCCCTGCAGCGTGCGGGCGAAGAGCTGTTTGTACTTCTCCTCGAACACCGCCTCGATCGGCGCGCGGCTGGCCTCGGTGTACGGGCCCTCGGGCAGGATCACCACGATCTCGGAGGCCTGGCCGGCATAGCGCAGGTCGGCGATGCGCCGGTAGCGCAGGTCTTTCGGGTCGGCCCCGGTCTCGACCAGCACCTTCGCGGCGTCTTCCTCCAGCGCCTTGTAGGCGGCCTCGAAGGCATTCCAGTCGAGCCGGTCGAGCCGGTTGACCATCGACACCACCCGGTCGATGCGCGCCGGCGCCATCAGCAGGCCGATGGTCGAGCCGACGCCCGCCGCCGGCGGACAGACGACGCGGCGCAGGTTGAGCTTGCGCGCGACGTTGTAGGCGTGGACCGGCCCGGCGCCGCCGGTCGCCAGCAGCGCGTACCTGCGCGGGTCCTTGCCGCATTCGGCCAGGTGCACCCGCGCCGCCGCGGCCATGTTCTCGTTGACGATGTCGTGGATGCCGAAGGCCGTCTCGACCAGCCCCAGGCCGGTGCTTTCCATCAGCGACTGCATCGCCTTCTTCGACGCGTCGAGGTCGATCTCCATCTTGCCGCCGAGGAAGAAGTCGGCGTTGAGGAAGCCGAGCAGCAGGTCGGCGTCGGTGACGGTCGGATCGGCGCCGCCGCGGCCGTAGCAGGCCGGACCCGGCATCGCGCCGGAGCTCTGCGGCCCGACCTTGACCAGGCCGAGTTCGTCGATCCGGGCGATGGAGCCGCCGCCGGCGCCGATCTCGATCAGTTCGATGGTCGATATCTTCACCGGCAGGCCGGAGCCTTCCATGAAGCGCTTGGCGCGGGCCGCCTCGAAGTTGTAGGCGATCATCGGCTCGCCATCGTCGACCAGGCAGGCCTTCGCCGTCGTGCCGCCCATGTCGAAGGCGAGCACGGAATCCTCGCCGCTGTTGGTGCCGAAGAAGGCGCCGGCCAGCGCGCCGGCGGCGGGGCCCGATTCGAGCAGCTGCACCGGCGTACGCTTGGCCTCCTCGATATGGGTCAGGCCGCCGTTCGACAGCATCAGGAAGAACGGCCCCGGCGCGCCGAGGTCGCGGATCTGCGCGGCCAGCCGCTCCAGATAGTCCTCCGCGAGCGGCCGGACGTAGGCGTTGATCACCGTGGTCGAGGCGCGCTCGTACTCGCGGATCTCCGGCGCCACGTCGGACGACGCGGTCACCGACAGGTCCGGGTACTTCTTCCGGATCGCCTTCGCCGCCGCCTGCTCGTGGACCGGGTTGGCGTAGGCATGCAGGAAGACGATGGCGAGCGAATTGCAGCCGGCCTCGACCAGGGCATCGACCTCGCGCATCAGCGCCGCCTCGTCGAGCGGCGTCTCGACCTCGCCGAGTTCCGACAGCCGCTCCGGCACCTCGCGACGCAAATGGCGCGGCACCAGCGCCTCGGGCATCTCAATGAAGATGTCGTACAGCTCGTACTTCCGCTCGCGGCCGATCTCCAGCACATCGCGGAAGCCCTCGGTGGTGACCAGCCCGGTCTTCGCGCCCTTGCGCTCGATCAGCGCGTTGGTGAACAGCGTCGTCGCGTGCACCACCCGCTGGATACGCCCGGCGTCGATCGACTGCGCATCCAGCAGCTTGCGGATGCCGTCGACCACGCCACGCGCAGGGTCGTCGGGCGTCGTCGACTCCTTCCAGATGAAGTTCTCCCGGCTTTCCGGGTCGTAGATCACGATATCGGTGAAGGTACCGCCGATATCGATTCCGAGAGACAGGCCGCTCACGTCGTCATCCTTTCACGCAACAGGAGCGCGACGGCCTCCCGGCCGCTCGCCGCTTCCAAATATCGTCCGATCCGCCGACGGAACCGCCGTTCAGAGACAGACCACCTCGCCGTCCTTCACGATGACGGTTCCGTCGATCCTGATGGTCGGTTTGTACATCACGAAGTCGTAGTGGCAGCTCGCCTTGACCTGGCCGCCAAGAGTGATCGAGGTGCCGATGCCGCAATGGCAGGTACCGCGGATGCCCTCGTCCTCCAGCATCCGGCCGGTGGCGGAGCAGAACGGGTTCAGGCCAATCCCGAGTTCGGCGAAGTTGAAGACCATCGGATCGTCCATCGACTGCCACGAGGCCCAGACCTTGCGCGCGGCCTCGCCACCTTCCAGCGACGTCACCATGCCCTTCTCCACCTTGCCGGTGACCAGCGCGTCCGGCGCGCCGATGCCAAGATAGGGGATCGAGCAGTCGCAGACGAACACCCCCTCGGTCGAGCCCTCGACAGGCGAGACCGTCGCCTCGATGTCGCAAGCGGGGGTGAAGTCGTTGTCGCCGGCGATGCAGGTCTTGGAGATGCCCTCGCGGCCCTTGATGTCCATCCGCAGGTCGGTGCCGAGCTCGGTCGTCACCTCCATCACCGACCCCTTGTCGAGGATCGCGGCGATGGCGTCGCACTCGGGCGCGATCTCCTCGAAGTTCGCCTCCATACCGCCGCGGATCATCATGTCGGTGTCGAAGTCGGTCATGATCACGCCGCGGGCACCGAGGCTGTTCGCGGTCTTCATCGCCTCGGTATGGGTGATCGAGACGCTGACCGGCGTGTACAGCACGTCCGCGTGCTTCATCGCCTCGGCCACCGCCTTCGCGGGCTCGCGGGAGTCGTGCTTGTTCAGCGGCATGGTGATGATGTTCGGGTTGGCGCCCGCCGCCATCGCCGCCTGGGCGATGACCTTGGCTATGGACGGGTCCATGCCGTAGTCGGTGACGATCACCACCGTTTCGCCGGGCTTCACCCGCCCGCACATGTGCACGAGCTTGTGGGCCACCGGCATCATCAGTACCTCGCGCATGCTGGACATCGCGTCCTCCCTATACCTTAGCGTCGCGCACGGCGTCGGCTTCCGGCACCAGCCAGTCGCCGTCCTTCAGCACGACCTTGCCGTCGATCTCCCAGGTCGGCTTCCACATCAGCGCGTCGAAGTGGGTCAGCGTCTTGACCTCGCCGCCGAGCAGCACGCTGGTGCCGATGCCGATGTGGGCGGTGCCGTACACGCCCTCATCGTGCAGCATCACGCCCTCCATCGGGCAATGCGGGTTCAGGCCGAACGAGATCTGCGCGATGTTGTAGACGGCGGGATCGCCCTGCCGGCGCAGCAGGTCGTCGAGGATCTTGGCCTGCGCCCCGCCGGTGATCGAAGTCACCGCACCGTCCTTCACCTCGAAGCGGATCGGCTCGCTCACCACGCCGATGCCGTAGTAGGGCACCGAGGCATCGCAGACGATGACGCCGTTCGACGTCCCCTCGACCGGCGATGCACTGCATTCGGCATTGGGCACGGTGGTCATCTGGCCCGACTTGCGGGCCAGGCCCGGGTGCAGGTTGCCCTTGCGTCCCTTCAGGCTGAGCGTCAGGTCGGTGCCGCCGGGCGTGGTGAGGCGGACGTCATTGGCCTCGTCGAGGAACGCGGCCACCCGCTGGCAGAGCGGCAGCAGCGCCTCGAAGTCGCAGTATACGCCGCCGTGCTTCAGCATGTTCATGTTGTACTGCGTCAGCATGATGCCGCGGGCGCCGGCGCCGATGGCATCGCGGTTCGCGTAGGTGTGGGTGATCGACTGGCGCACCGGCGTGAACACCACGTCGGCCTCCTTCATCGCGGCGGCGATCGCCTTCGGCGGCTCCTCGCCATCGATCGAGCGCGGCGGCATGACGACGATGTTGACGTTGTCGGTACGCTCCATCGCCGCCGCGGCGACGATCTCGGCGACCTTCGATGTAGCGAAGTCGGTAACGATCACCACCTCCTCGCCCGGCTGCACGTCGGCGCAGATGCGAACGATGCGGCGGGCGCCGCGCAGCGCCAGAAGCTGGTCCATGGCTCTCTCTCCCTGTCTTTTCTGGTTGCCGGGATCTTTTTCCCGATTCAGGCCGGGCCGGTCCATTCCTCGACGAACGACGCCGGGTCGGGCCGCTTCAGCGGCGGCACCTCGCCGGTCGGCGTGCCGATGTTGACGAAGCCGACGATACGCTGTCCCTGCTCGAGGCCGAGCGCGGTATGCACGTTGGCGTCGTAGGCGTTGGGTCCCGTGGTCCACATCGCGCCGAAACCGTACGCCTGCGCGGCGATGACCAGCGCATGGGTGGCGGACCCGGCCGAGAGGATCTGCTCGATCTCCGGGATCTTCGGGTGCTGCTTCGCCCTGGCGACACAGACGATCAGCAGCGGCGCGCGGAGCGGCCGCTCACGCTCGACCTGCAGCAGCGCCTCGGTGGCGTCGGGATCGCGTTTCAGCAAAGCGGCGGCATAGACCTCGCCCAGCTTCTCCCGCGCCTCGCCGCGTACCATGATGAAGCGCCACGGCCGCAGCCGGCCGTGGTCGGGCGCCCGTGTCGCGGCGCGCAGGATCGCGTCCAGCGTCTCGCCTTCCGGCGCCGGGTCGCCAAGCAGTTTCGGCGGCACCGACGCGCGCGATTCCATGAGTTCGCGTGCGTCCATTGGAGTCTCGTCCGTATGATGACGAAGGCGGCACCGTAAAACGGAACCCACCGCTTTTCCAGAAGCCCGGGGCACGCGCGGCACGCCATGGCGGGGAAACCGCCGCGCCCGCCCGACAAAAAGCCTGCAACGCCCGGTTCGCATCGCGGCGGCCGGGCTTAACCGGCGCGCTGGCGGCGCTATGCTGTCCCGAACGCGGCAGGGGAGGAAAACACGATGGCCGGCAAGACGACGGTCGCCGAGATGGTTGCGGCGACGCTGAGCGACCTCGGGGTGAAGCGGATGTTCGGCGTGCCCGGAGGCGGCAGCAGTCTCGACCTGATCGAGCAGGGCGCGCGCCGGGGCATCGACTTCGTGCTCGCGCGCGCCGCGGCCGGCGCCGGCATCATGGCGGCGGCCACGGCGGAGCTGACGGGGGTGCCGGGGGTGTTCCTCACCACCAAGGGACCGGGCGTCTCGGCCGCCGCCAACGCGCTGGCGCAGTGCAGCCTCGACCGCACGCCGGTGATCTATTTCAGCGACGGCTTCGCCGCGCAGACCGTCTCGTGGAACCGGCACCAGTATTTCGACCAGCGGGCGATGACCGCGCCGCTGTGCAACGGTTACGGCCGGCTGGAAAGCGAGGACCCGACGATCGAGTTCGCCGCGCTGGTCGACGCCGCGCTGACGGCGCCGCGCGGCCCGGTACACGTCGACCTCAACGGCAGCGCGGCACAGGGAGCGGCCGAGCTGCCGCCCGCCGGCGCCAACCGCCGCCACGCCAACGGACAACTGGAAGGCGATGTCGCGGCGGCGCGCATTCTGTTGGAGAGGGCGCGCAGGCCGCTGGTCGCCGTCGGACTGGAGGTCACCGACCCGGACGCGGTGGCGGCGACGCGCGCGCTGGTAGATGGGCTCGATTGCCCGGTGTTGTGTACCTACAAGGGCAAGGGCGTGCTGTCGGACGATGACCCGCGCATGCTCGGCATCCTCACCGGCGGCGCGCTGGAAGCGAAGACGCTCGACGCCTGCGACCTGCTGGTGCTGGTCGGGCTCGACCCGATCGAGCTGATCTCCAAGCCCTGGGCGCACGACATGCCGGTGCTGTCGCTCGGCCTGTGGCCGCATGCGCCGAACCAGATACCGCTCGCCGCCGGCCTGTACGGCGACCTGTCGAAGGCCGTGCATGCGCTGCGCCCCGCCGCATCCGCCGGCGACTGGACCGCGGAAGAGATGGCGGCGCTGCGCGACGGCATGCGCGCCGGGATGCGCATCCCCGAGGCGAACGGCGGCCTGTCGCCGAGCGCGGTGGTCGAGGCGACGCTGGAGAACGCGCCGGAAGGCACCCGCGCCACCGTCGATGCCGGTGCGCACATGTTCGCGGCGATGGCGCTGTGGCCGGCGCGGGAGCCTGGCGACGTGCTGATCTCCAACGGCCTCGCCAGCATGGCCTTCGCGCTGCCGGCGGCGATTGCCGTGGCGCTGGAGCAGCCGGACCGCCCTGTGGTGGCGTTCACCGGCGACGGCGGCCTGCTGATGTGCCTCGGTGAACTGGAGACGGCGGCGCGGACCGGCTGCAACCTGACCGTCGTGGTGTTCAACGACGGCGCGCTGTCGCTGATCGACCTCAAGCAGCAAGCGCGGCAGCTGCCGCCCAGGGGCTGCCGCTGGGACCGGCCCGACTTCGCCGCCAGCGCCGCCGGCCTCGGCCTGATGGGACGCCGCGCGGCGTCGGCGAAGGAACTCGCCACCGCGCTGCGCGAGGCGACAGCCCATCCCGGCCCGGCGCTGATCGACGTCATCGTCGACCCCTCGGGCTACGGGGAGCAAAGCCGGCGGCTGAGGGGTTAGCAGGCTGTTGAAGAAGTGACGCGTTCGGCCTTGAGGGTGGCCTCGTCGCCAT
>JBBDQX010000063.1:0-9299 GCA_040905765.1 Acetobacterales bacterium | reverse complement strand
CGTCATCCCCTGCCTCGACGTCAAGGACGGCCGCGTCGTCAAGGGCGTCAACTTCGTCGACCTGGTCGACGCCGGCGACCCGGTCGAGCAGGCCACGGTCTACGACCGCGAGGGCGCCGACGAGCTGTGCTTCCTCGACATCACCGCCAGCCACGAGAACCGCGGCATCATCTACGACGTGGTGCGGCGCACCGCCGAGGTCTGCTTCATGCCGCTGACCGTCGGCGGCGGCGTACGCTCGGTGGAGGACATCCGCAAGCTGCTGCTGGCCGGCGCCGACAAGGTGTCGATCAACACCGCCGCCGTCACCACGCCCGAGCTGGTGCGCGAGGCGTCGGAGAAGTTCGGCGCCCAGTGCATCGTCGTCGCGATAGACGCCAAGCAGGTGTCGCCCCGCAAGTGGGAGGTGTTCACCCACGGCGGGCGCAACGCTACCGGCCTCGACGCGGTGGAATGGGCGATGAAGATGGCCGGCCTCGGCGCCGGCGAGATCCTGCTTACCTCGATGGACCGCGACGGAACCAGATCCGGCTTCGACCTGTCGCTTACCCGCGCCGTCGCCGATGCGGTTCCGGTGCCGGTGATCGCGTCGGGCGGCGCCGGCACGCTGGAGCATCTGGTCGAGGGAGCGACCGAGGGGCACGCAGCGGCGGTGCTCGCCGCCTCGATCTTCCACTTCGGCACCTACACGGTGCGCGAGGCGAAGCAGCGGATGCGCGCGGACGGCGTGCCGGTGCGCCTCGAGGACGCGGCCTGAGGGGCGACGATGGCGAAGGACAAGGACAAGCCCGGCCCCGAGGTTCTCGATGCGCTGTTCCGCACCATCGACGCGCGGCGCGGCGCCGACCCGGAAAAATCCTACACCGCGAAGCTGTTCGCGCGTGGCCCGGCGAAGATCGCCCAGAAGCTGGGCGAGGAGGCGACCGAGGCGGTGATCGAGGTGACGCGCGGCGACGCGAAGGCGCTGACGTCCGAAAGCGCCGACCTGCTGTACCACCTGCTGGTCGCCTGGGCCGAGACCGGCGTCAAACCGGACGACGTCTGGCGCGCGCTGGCCGAACGGCAGGGGATGTCCGGGGTCGACGAAAAAAAATCACGAAAGTCCTGAACCGCAACGGCAAGGGAGACCGACGCAGATGGCCGCCTACGACGACGACAACGTCTTCGCCAAGATCCTGCGCGGCGAGATCCCCTGCCACCGGGTCTACGAGGACGACCACACGCTGGCCTTCCACGACATCAACCCGAAGGCGCCGATCCATGTGCTGGTGATCCCGAAGGGCCGATACGTGTCGATGGACGACTTCTCCGCCAACGCCTCGACCGAGGAGATCGCCGCGCTGCTCCGCGCCGTCGGCGAGGTGGCCCGAGAACTCGGCGTGGCCGAGAAGGGCTACCGGACGCTGGTCAACGTCGGCGCCAACGGCGGCCAGGAAGTGCCGCACCTGCACTTCCACATCTTCGGCGGCCGCAGCCTGGGGCCGATGCTGTCGACGGGGTAGAGTGATTGACAATGCCTCCGCGCCCAACTAGCTAGTCAGAAGACTAGTCAGTCAGGAGACAGCCAATGACTAACTGGCCCGTTCAGGACGCTAAGGCCCGCTTCAGCGAACTACTCGAAGCCAGCCTGCGGGACGGACCGCAGTTGATCACCCGGCGTGGCATCGATGCGGCCGTGCTGGTGCCCGTGGATCAATGGCGGCGGCTGCAGCGTTCGGCACGGCCGACGCTGAAGGAGGTCCTGCTCAGCGAGGAGCCACGCACGGACATTCCGGTTCCCGTGCGCGGGCGGCTGCGCCGCCGCTCGCCCGAGGCTTCCCGCTAGGTGTACCTGCTCGACACGAACGTCATATCGGAACTGCGCCGCAGGAAGCCGCATGGCGGCGTCTTGGCATGGCTGGCAGGGGTTCCCGATGAAGACCTTCGGGTTTCGGCGGTCACGATCGGGGAGTTGCAGGCCGGGATAGAGGCGACACGCGCACAGGATGCCGAGAAAGCCGCGGAACTTGAGGCCTGGGCCGCCTCGGTCGAGCAGAGCTGGAATGTGCTGCCAATGGATTCGCAAACCTTCCGTGAATGGGCGCGCCTGATGCATCGGCGTTCCGACACGCTGATGGAAGATGCGATGATTGCGGCAACGGCCACCGTGCATGGTCTGACGGTAGTGACGCGGAACGTTCGTGACTTCCGGTCCTTCAAGGTGCCGGTGTTGAACCCCTTCACGATCGGCCGACGGCCGGGTTAGCTAACCCGCCCTCGCCGCCAGCCCCCGCCCCGGCGCGATGCGGCGGTAGGACAGCGCCTCCGCGACGTGCACCCGCTTCACCCCCTCGCTGCCGTCGAGGTCGGCGAGGGTTCGCGACACCCTGAGCACCCGGTGATAGCCGCGCGCCGAGAGGCGCATGCGTTCGGCGGCTTCGGTCAGCAGGCGGCGGCCGGCTTCCTCGGGCGACGCGACGGATTCGAGCAGCGTGCCGTCGGCCTCGGCGTTGGTGCGGACCGGGCGGCCGTCGCGGGTCTCGCCGGCGTAGCGGCGGGCCTGGGCGTCACGCGCGGCCGCGACGCGGGCGGCGACGGCGGCCGATCCTTCCGAGGTGGCGGGCAGCGCGAGGTCGGCCACCTCGACCGCCGGCACGTCGACGTGCAGGTCGATGCGGTCGAACAGCGGGCCGGAGATCTTCGACTGGTAGTCGAGCGCGCATCTCGGCGCCCGGCCGCACTCCATGCCGCCGTCGCCGAGATAGCCGCAGGCGTAGGGGTTCATCGCCGCCACCAGCTGCACCCGCGCGGGATAGGTGACATGGGCGTTGGCCCGCGCCACGGTGGCGTGGCCGGCCTCCAGCGGCTGGCGCAGTGCCTCCAGCGCCGGGCGGGCGTATTCCGGCAGCTCGTCGAGGAACAGCACGCCGTTGTGCGCCAGCGACACCTCGCCCGGCTTCGCCCGCGTGCCGCCGCCGACCAGCGCGGCGACCGAGGTCGAGTGGTGCGGGTCGCGGAACGGCCGCCGCCGGGTGATGCCGCCGTTGCGAAGCTGCCCGGCGATGCTGTGGATCATGCTGACTTCCAGCGCCTCCGGAATTATGTAGCAAGCACACCTTGCTGGCTATCGGGTTAGGGGCGCGCGGTTGCTATCCTGCCGGCATGTCTGAGCAATACGTTGTCGCCGGCCTCACGAGGAAGCGTGCCGAACTGGCAGGCGAGATAGAGGCCACCCAGGAACGCCTGCACGCGCTGATCCGCGACCTTGAGAACGTGGACGCCACGCTCGGCGACAGCGGCGGCAGCAGGCCCGGCAGGCGCGAGGCCAGCATCGACTTGCCCGAGCCCGGCGGGCCGACCATCAACAGGTTATGCCCGCCGGCCGCGGCGACCTCGAGCGCGCGCTTCGCGCTTTCCTGCCCCTTGATGTCGCGCAGGTCGGGATAGGCGGCCCCGTCCTCGGCCAGCCTCGGCTCGGGAGGGGTCAGCGCCTGCGCGCCCTTCAGGTGGTTGAGCAGCGCCAGCAGGGTCGGTGCGGCGACGATCTCCATGTGGCCGGCGAAGGCCGCCTCCCCGCCCTGTGCCGCCGGGCAGATCAGGCCGAGGTCGTTCGCGTTGGCATGCACCGCCGCCGGCAGCGCGCCGGCGACCGCGGCGAGGCCGCCGTCGAGCCCCAGCTCGCCGATGGCGCAGTAGCCGTCGACCGCGTCGGCCGGCACCGCGCCCATCGCCACCAGCAGGCCGAGCGCGATCGGCAGGTCGAAATGGCTGCCCTCCTTCTGCAGATCGGCCGGCGCGAGGTTGACGGTGATCCGCTTAGGCGGCAGCGCGAGGCCGAGGGCATGCAGCGCGGCGCGCACCCGCTCGCGGCTCTCGCCCACCGCCTTGTCGGGCAGGCCGACGACGGTGAAGGCCGGCAGGCCGGACGACATCTGCACCTGCACGTCGATGTCGCGCACGTCGATGCCCTGGAACGAGACGGTACGGATGCGGGCGACCATGCGGGGGTTCTCGTGACGGTAGCGGAAAGGGCTGCGATGCACGCACAGTCTATCCGCTGCGGCGGCGTTGTCGCGCCCAAAGCTGCGCCTGTCGCCGCCGCGGCGGCCGGCCTATAGTGATCGCCCGCCTTCGGGGAGCGCCGCCATGATCGTCACGCCTGCCGCCCGCGCCGCGCTGGTCGCGGTCCTGATCCTCGGTCTCGCCGCGGCGCCTGCCGCAGCCCCGGCCCAGGCGCAGCAGCCGCTGCCGGCCGGGCCGCACGCCACCGCCGACAAGGCCAAGGCCGAGGAGGGCGACCGCCACGCCGGCTACTACTATCCGCCGCCGGACACCTCGGAAACCTACGTCGCCCGCGCGCCCGGGATGCCGAACGCCAACCGCACCATGCGCATCGGCTTCGTCACCGGCTTCACCCGGGAACTCAACGACCGGCCCTACCGCCCCGGCTACGTCATGTTCGTCAAGGGCGGCGAGGCGGAGAAGCTGATCGTCGTCGCCATCGAGGACCGCATCATCGTGACGCTCTACCAGGCGCGCGCACTGCTGGCGGAGATGACCGGCGTCGCCCGCGCCTCGCCGCTGTTCAGGGACCTCGGCGTCGCCGCCGACTACACCTTCCTCGACCTGCTGAAGATGATGGGCTTCGAGAAGGTGACGATCAGCGACGGCGCGACCTACGCGCACGAGATCCACATAGACTGAGCGGGGCATAGCGCGCGGCGCCTGTGTTATAGGTGCCGCGACACAGCCGAAGCGGAGCCGATGACAGACACCAGCAGCGAACCCCCCGCCCGCACCCCCGTGCCGAGCGTCGAGGAGGCGCGGGCCATGCACAAGGCCGGCCGCTACGATGAGGCGATCAGGGCCTACCGGCGCATCATCGCCGACGATCCCGCCAACGCCGAGGCGCAGCACCTCGCCGGCGTGCTGCTGGTGCAGCGGGGGTCCACCAAGGACGGACTCGGGCTGATCAGCCGCGCGGTGGGGGGGGCCGGCCGCCAGCCGCGCTACCACAACAGCCTCGGCAGCGCGCAGATGACCGCGGGACGCCCGGCCGAGGCGGCGGAGAGCTTCGGCAACGCGCTGGTGCTCGATCCCGACTTCCTCGACGCGCGCTTCAACCTCGGCGTCGCGCTGCACGCCCAGGGCAAGACGCGGGAGGCCGAGAAGGTCTGGCGCGTCGTGCTCGACCGCAACCCGGAGCACGCGGGAGCGCTGATCAACCTCGGCGGCCTGCTGCAGCGATCCCGTCGGGTCGAGGAGGCCGGCGAACTGTTCGAGCGGGCGGCGGCGGCGCATCCCGACAGCGCCGAGGCGCTGTGGAGCCTCGCCAACCTGCGCGAGACGCAGAACCGTCTGGAAGACGCCGAGGCGGCGCTCGACCGGCTGCTCGCGGCGGCGCCGGGGCACCGCTACGGCCAGCTCCTGAAAGCGCGGCTGCTGCGCCGGCGCGAGCGCTTCGAGGAGGCGCATCCGATGCTGCAGGAAATCCTCCGCCAGCCGGTGCACGACGTCGTCGCCATCGACGCGCTGTTCGAGGTCGGCCATGTGCTCGACCGCATGGGCAAGTACTGGCTCGCCTACGAGGCGTTCGAGACCGGCAACACGCGCCGCGCGCAGACGCCGAGCTATCGCGCCGCCGATCCCCGGCGCTATCGCACGCGGGTCACCGACAGCCACGGGTACTTCACCGCCGAACGCCTCGCCGAACTGGCGGCGATCGGACGCGAGGCGGCCGGCGAGACCGACCCTGCGCAGGCGCCGGTGTTCTTCGTCGGCTTCCCTCGCTCCGGCACGACCCTGATGGAACAGATGCTGGCCGGCCATCCGCGGCTCGCCACCACCGCCGAGCGGACGCCGCTGACCGCGGCGCTGGCGCGCCTCGCCGCCGAGGTCGGCGAGAAGGTGTCCTATCCCGACAGTCTGCGAGCGTTCACGCCGGCCGTGGCGCGTTCCTGCCGTGAGACTTTTGCGGAGGCGGCCGGGCGTATCACCGGCGGCGAGCGGCGGCTGCTCGACAAGCTGCCGCTGAACATCGTCGACCTCGGCTTCGTCAACGCCATCCTGCCCGAGGCGCGGGTGGTGACGGCGCTGCGCGACCCGCGCGACGTGGTGCTGAGCTGCTTCATGCAGCGCTTCCGGCCGAATGACGCGATGGCCAGCTTCACCGATATGGACAACACGGTGGAGCTCTACGACGCCGTGATGTCGCTGTGGCGCCACTACCGCGAGGCGCTGACGCTGCCGTGGATGGAATATCGCTACGAGGACCTCGTGGCGGATGTGGAGGGCACCGCGCGCAAGGTCGTCGGATTCATCGGCGAGGAGTGGGACCCCGCCGTCCTCGACTATCGCGGCCGCGCGCGCGATACGGCGGTAGCGACGCCGAGCTACCGCGACGTCGCCGACGACGTCTACGCCCGTGCCGTCGGCCGCTGGCGCAAGTACGTCGGACCGCTGAACGCGGTGATGCCGCTGCTGAAGCCTCATGTGAAGGCGTTCGGCTACGACGCGGAGTGAGGGGATGGGCGGGCCGGCGTCATCCTCCGACCTGCTCGCCCAGGCCGTCGCGCACGAAGGCGCCGGCCGGCACGGCGCCGCCGCCGCGCTCTACGATCGGCTGCTCGCCGCCGCCCCGGACGACCGCGGCCTGCTGCACCGCCGCGCCGCCCTCGCCCTCGCCATGGGCGACGCCGGCGACGCGGCCGGCCGCTACCGTCGCCTGCTCGCGCTCGACGCCGGCGACGTGCCGGCGCTGGTTGGTGTTGCGGAGGCGGAGCGCCGTCGCGGTGCTCTCGCCGCGGCGGTCGCGGCGCTGGAGCAGGCGGAAACCGTCGCCGCCGGCACCGCCGGATGGCGCGGGCTCGGAGACGGCTGGCGGCGCCTCGGTGCCGCGGCGCGCGCCCGGGCCGCCTACGAACGCGTCCTCGCTATCGATCCGGAGGACACGGCGGCGCTGAACAACCTCGCCGTGACGCTGCTTGCCGAGGACCGGCTCGGCGACGCGGAAACGACCTTCCGCCGCCTGCTCGACGCCGCACGGGACGCGGCCACCGCCGACCGCGCGCGCTATGCGCTCGCCAGCCTGCTCGAACTGCTGAACCGCCCGGACGAGGCCGCGCCGCTGGCCGAGGAACTAGCGCAGCGGCACGACGGCGACGCGGCGGTGCTGCTGCTGCGCGGCCGGCTGCAACGCCGCGCGGGGGCGCTGGCCGAGGCCTGCGCCACCCTGCGCCGCGCCATCGGGAGCGACGGGCGCAGCGTGGTCGGCCCGCCGGATGCCGCCGCCCTGTGCGCCGGGGCCTGGCACGAACTGGGGCAGGCGCTCGATCGGCTCGACCAGCCGGACGCGGCCCTCGCCGCCTTCGAGTCGGCCAATGGCATGCGGCGTGCCGGCGCCCGCCGGTTCGACCCGGCCCGCTACCGGCGCTACGTCGATGCCTGCCGCGAATGGTTCGACGCGCCGCGCATCGCCGGCTTCCCGGCGCTGCAGGCGGCAATCCGGCCCACCGAAATGCCGGTATTCTTCGTCGGCTTCCCGCGCTCCGGCACCACGCTGACCGAGCAGATCCTTGCTGCCCATCCGAACCTCGCCACCACCGGCGAGCACAGCCCGCTGGAGACGGTGAAGGCCGAATGGCCGCGGCTGACCGGCCTCGACCGGTTGCTGCCCGGCTGCCTCGACGCCATCGCGCCGGAGGCCGTCGCGGCCTGTCGCAGGCGATTCTTCGATGCTGCCGCGGCGGCGCTGGGCGACGCGGGCGCCGGCGCCCGCATCGTCGACAAGCTGCCGCTCAATATCGTCGACCTCGGGCTGGTCAACCTGCTGTTTCCCGACGCCCGGGTGATCGTCGCGCTGCGCGATCCGCGCGACGTTGTGCTGAGCTGCTTCATGCAGAATTTCCGCCTCAACGACGCGATGGCCTCGTTCCTGGCGCGCGAGGAAACGGTGGCGCTCTACACCCGGGTCATGGACCTCTGGCTGCACTACCGGGAAACACTGACGCTGCCGTGGTTGGAGTACCGCTACGAGGACCTCGTCGCGGACGTGGAAACGGAGGCACGCCGGCTGGTCGACTTCCTCGGCGAGCCCTGGGATCCGGCGGTGCTCGCCTATCGCGACCGGGTGCGCGGCCGGTCGATCTCGACGCCGAGCTACGAGGCGGTCGCGGAGCCGGTGCACCGGCGCGCCGCCGGACGCTGGCACCGCTACCGCGCCTGGCTGGCGCCCGAGCTCGGCCGTCTGGCGCCTTTCGTCGAGGCGTTCGGCTACGCCGAGTGACGCCGCCGGCCGCTGGCGATCCGATCCTCGACGGCATCCCAGATGAGGCCCGCCAGGTTGACGCCATCGAAGCGATCGATCTCCTGCAGGCCGGTCGGCGAGGTGACGTTGATCTCGGTGAGGTAGTCGCCGATCACGTCGATGCCGACGAAGATCAGCCCGCGCTCCTTCAACGTCGGACCGATCGCTTCGCAGATCTCGCGGTCGCGCGCGGTCAGCTCCGCCTTCTCGGCGCGGCCGCCGACATGCATGTTGGAGCGCGCCTCGCCCTTCGCCGGCACGCGGTTGATCGCGCCGGCGGCCTCGCCGTCGATCAGGATGATGCGCTTGTCGCCCTTGCGCACCTCCGGGAGGTAGCGCTGCACGATCACCGGCTCGCGGTAGAGCTGGGTGAATATCTCGAGCAGGGAGTTCAGGTTCTCGTCCTCGGGATCGAGGTGGAACACGCCGGCCCCGCCGTTGCCGAACAGCGGCTTGACGATGATGTGGCCATGCTCCTCGCGGAAGGAGACGATCTCGGCGCGCGACGAGGTGATCAGCGTCGGCGGCATCAGCCCGGCGAAATGGGTGACGAACAGCTTCTCCGGTGCGTTGCGCACGCTGACCGGGTCGTTGACCACCAGCGTTTCGGGATGGACGTGCTCAAGCAGGTGTGTCGCCGTGATGTAGGCCATGTCGAACGGCGGGTCCTGGCGCATCAGCACCACGTCGAACTCGGCGAGCGGCCGCCGCGCCCCTTGCCGCAGCACGAAATGCCGGCCGGCCTCGTCGGCGACGCTCAGCGGCTCGACCAGCGCCGACACCGCGCCGTCGCGCATGGCCAGCCGATCGGGCGTGTAATGGGCGAGCGCATGCCCGCGCCGCTGCGCCTCCAGCAGCAGCGCGAACGTCGAATCGCCGGCGATATTGATGCCCGCGATATGATCCATCTGCACCGCAACGCTGAGCGGCATTGTTTCCGTGACCCTATTCTCCGCGCCTAATCGAAGGGTCAGTGGCTCAGATCAGGCGCGGGCGCAACCGGGCCCGCGTCCAT
>JBBDQX010000062.1:0-9304 GCA_040905765.1 Acetobacterales bacterium | reverse complement strand
TCCGGCAGCACCGGATCGAACCGGATGCCGTGGTCGAGCACCGGCGTCGGCGCGGTGAGCACGACGGCGCGAGCGGCGATCTCGCCCGCCTCCGTCACCACCGTCACGCCGCGGCCGTCCCATTTGACGCTCTGCGCCGCGGTGCGCAGGCGTACCGGCAGGCCCTGCCCGAAGGCGGTCACGGCGGTGCCCAGGCCCTCGGCGAGGACCGCGCCGTTCTCCGTACCCGCCTGCCGGTACCAGTCCAGAACCGCCAGGTCCGTCAGCTCGACTCCCGCCGCCAGCGGTCCGGTCAGCGCGGCGGCGATCGCCTGCCAGCGGTCATCGCCCGAGGCGAGCAAGGCGGCGGACACGTCGCGGTCCTTCTCGGCGGCCTCCGCCATCGCGTCCGTCAGCCGCGCCATCGCACGCTCGATGGCCTCCACCCGGGCGGCCGATGCCGGCACGCCGTCGAGGTAGAGGCGGGGCCGCTCCGCATCGGACACCGGCAGGAAGCCGAGATGGCGGATCAGGTCCGACAGGGGGTTACCGTCGGCGTCGTACAGCCGCGCCGCGCCGCGGTCGAAGGGTACGCCAAGCGCCCCGGACGCGGTCCAGGCACGGCCGCCGACGCGGTCGCGCGCCTCGATCACCTGTACGCGGAATCCCTCGAGGATCAGCCCGCGCGCCGCTGCCAGCCCGGCCAGGCCGGCGCCGACGACCACCACGTCCGGCCCGCCCTGCGCCTGCTCCTGTATCTGCGCGGAGGCCGGCGCCGCGAGCAGGGTCCCGGCGCCGGCGAGGAAGGCGCGGCGGGCGAGATGCATGGCGGCGGGCTAGAACTCCTCGATCTCGACCGGGAACAGCGCCGGCAGGTCGTCCGCTTCCATCACGTGGTAGACGCTGAACCGGTAGGCCGGCCCGGCCTCCAGCTCCGGCGGCGTGAACGGGAAGGCGAGGTTGCCGCCGGTCGACAGCCGGCCCGGGAAGCCGTGGTGCAGCAGGAACTGCTTGGTGGTCTTCGCCACCGTGCGCGCCCGCGCCATGCTCGGCGCGATCACCTCGCCCATGATGAAGGCTTCGCGCGGCGGCGTGGCCGGCGCACCGCCCCACTGCACCACCGCATCCACGCCGTAGACGCGGAACTCGAGGACGTAGTCCTCGGTGCCCTCGCCACCGACCAGGTCGGCCACGGTCGCCTTGACCTCCTCCAGGTTCTCCTTGATCCGGCCGATGAAGCGCGGATCGCTGGTGCCGGCGACGAGGATCGCCCGCTGGCCTACCAGGGTCGCGCCCTCCAGCTTCACCGTCGGCTGCGTCGCCGGCTCCCAGGTGGCGCCGAAGACGCGGGTGCGGTGGTCGTCGACCTTCTCGTAGCGCGCCTCGCGCAGCGACAGCCTGCCGCCGGGCTCGATCACCGTGAACGGGTCGGCCTGTTCGTACAGGCTGTGCGCGGCGACCGACATCGGCGTCGCATGGCGGTCGGGGTTCATGCTGTCGAGCACGAAGCCATCTCCATCAAGCGTCGCCAGCATCGCGTCGCGGCCGCCGGGAATGCAGCAGATCGAAGCGCATTCGACGATCTTCGCCATGTGCATCGCCGGCCCCACCGGGTAGCCGAGCATCTCCGGGATCGAGGCGTAGATGGCGGTGTCGCAGGCGCGTCCGGCGATGACGACGTCGACATCCTGTTCCAGCGCGCGGATGAACGCCTCCGTGCCCATCTGGCCGACAAGCTGGCTGCAGCCGTCGACCTCCTCCTCGGTCAGCGGGCCGAGCGGGCCGCCCATGGTGTGCATGCGCCCGTCGCGCACTGCCTTCCTGGCCACGTCGCGCGGGATGTCGGCGCGGATCGTCGCCATGCGAAAGCGCATGCCGTCCTCGCGCGCGATGTCGCGGACATGCGCCAGCGTCTGTTCCAGGTGCGGCGCAGCGCCGCCCGTGCCGGCGCTGCCGATCAGCAGCGGCACATCGAGCTTGCGCGCGCCGCGCAGCAGGCGCTGCAGGTCGCGGCGGGTCATCTCCTCCGCCGTCGCCAGTTCGCCGGCGCCGAGGTAGTACGGCCCGACGTCGGTCGAGCCCATGTCGGCGCCGATGAAGTCGGGATCGCGTGCCAGCCCGGCGTCGAACGCCTTCACCGGCACGCCGTAACCGAGCTGGCCGGAGCCGGACAGCGCGCGCAGCGGCCGCCTGGCGCCCTTAAGCCTGTCGCGCAGCTTGCCGATGGCGCTCATATCTCGGTCTCCAGCAGCGGCGCATGCTGCTGCGCGCCGTAGACGTCCCTGTCGCCCGGGCTGCCGGACACAGTTATCCGGTCCATCACCACCTTGATGGCGAGCGCCGGGCGGTAGGGGATCACCTCCACCTGCTCCTTCTGCAGCCCATACAGCGGGGCGATGGCGGAGGGACTCAGTGTCGGCGCCTGCACCGCCTTCTGCCAGGTCGCTTCGTCCTCGAACATCAGGTCGAGGGTGAGCTTCAGCGGGCCCGCGTTCTTCGAACGCATGACCTTCGCCACGTCGCACAGCTTCATGAACATCTCTCCCCGTCGGTTCTTATGCGTCTCGGTTCTTATGCGTCGTCGATCTGCACGTCGAGCAGCGGCGCGTAGTGCTGCGCGCCGTAGACGTCGGTGTCCCCGGTGCTGCCGCTGGAGGCGGCGCGCCGCAGGTTGATCTTTATCGCCCGTGCGGGCTCGTAGAACAGGATGTCGAGCACCCGGTCCTCGGGCATCCGGTAGGCGTCCGCGATGGCCTTCGGCGTCAGCGCCGGCGACTGCCGCGCGCGCGCGAAGGCCGCCTCGTCCTCGAACAGGATGTCGACCGTGACCTCGAACGGCCCGGCGTTCTTCGAGCGGATCACCGCCGCGAGGTCACTCAGCCGCGCGCCCAACCTTGCCCTCCTCGCCGATCCAGCGGATCGGGAACAGTTCCAGCCCGTCGCGGACCTTCATGGTGTGATACAGCGCGAAGCGGAACACCGGCCCACCCTGGAAGTCGCTCGGCGCGAACGGGAAGGCCAGATTGCCGCCGGTCGCCTTGCGCCCGGTGTAGTGGTAGTGCAGCAGGCTGGAGCGCGCGAGGCTGCACAGCGCGTCCGCGTCGGTCTGCGTCGGCCCGACCGCGTCGATCACCACGCCCACCTCGTGCGGCACGGCGTCGCGCAGCGGCTCGCTCTCGCCGAGCACCGCGTCGCGGCCGTAGCACAGGAAGTTGAGCCCGAAGCCGGCCTCCCCGGCAAAGCCGCCGAACTCCTGCGTTGCCTTGCGCACGGCATCGAGGCACTCGTCGAGCCGCGCGATCATCTGCGGGTCACGCAGCCCGGCGATGCAGATGGCGCGATACCCCTCCGGCGCCGAGCCCTCCAGCTTCACGCGGTATTCGTCGCTGGGCTCGAAGCGGCTGCCGGTGACCCGCACCGCGCGGTCCGAGACGGCCTCGAACCGGCATTGGTCGAGGACGAGGTCGCCGCCGGGTCCGGGCAGGCGCGCCGGGTCGGACTTCTCGTACAGCGTATGCGCCGCCACCGAGGTCGGCGTGCAGCGCCGCTCCGGCCCAAGCGGCTCCAGCACGAAGCCCTCGTGGTCGAGCGTGCCGATCATGCAGTCGCTGGCGGCGCCGGGAATGGCGCACTGGGCGCCGCATTCGAGGATCTTGCCCATGTGGAAGGCCAGCCCGGCCGGGAAACCCAGCATGATCGGCAGCGCCGCGAACATCGTCGGGTCGTAGGAGCGGCCGCACAGCACGATGTCCGCCCCCTGCTCCAGGGCGGCGACGATCGGCTCGACGCCCATCTGCGCCACGATGGCGGGACAGGCCCGGATCGTCGCCTCGTCCGCCTCAGGCACCGCGCGCAGCGGCCGCAGGTCGCCCTCCGCCAGCGCCGCCACCACCCGGTCGGGCGGCACGTCGGCATCGATCACGGCGACCCGCGCGGCCCAGCCGTGGTCGGAGAGGATGCCGGCGACGATCCGCCGCGCCCATTCGACATGGAGCCGGCTGCCGGAGCCGCCTGCGGTACCGACCACCACCGGGATGCCGCGTTCCACGGCCGCGCGCAGCATCGGCTCGAGGTCGCGCCGCGTTGCCGCCTCGGAGACGATACCGACGCCCTTGCCCAGCTTGTGCGGCCCGCCGTCAGTCGATCCGGCGTCGACCGCGATCAAATGCGGGTCGCGCGCCAGCCCTGCCTCGAAGTGGGCCAGCGGGTAGCCGTAGCCAAGCATGCCGAGTGGCGCCAGAATGCGAACCGCCTCGACGCCGTTGGCCCAGGGACGTTCAGGGTGCACAGCGGTCATGACAGGTGTATGTCGTGTCTCGCGGCACGTTACCCTCTGCGCCGTCGCCTGTCACCACGCCGACCCGGACGAATATGCCCGACTCCACCGATCAGCCCCGCGTACCCGAAGGACGCCGCATCTACGCCGTTGGCGACGTCCACGGACGGGCCGACCTGTTGCGCCGGCTGCTCGACATGATCGCCGAGGATGCCGCCGCGCACGCGGACCGGGCATGCGTCCTCGTCTACATAGGTGATTACGTCGACCGCGGACCACGCTCCCGCGAGACGATCGATCTCGTCCTCGCCGACGATCCCGCCGGCATGGAGACGGTCGCCCTGATGGGTAACCACGAGGAATTGATGCTCGACGCCCTCGGTGGCGACCGCAGCGCGGCAACTACCTGGCTTACCAACGGCGGCGACGCGACGCTGTCCAGCTACGGCATCGCCGCCGTCGGCAATGTGCCGAAGGAGGCGCGCGATCGCATTCCGGCCGCGCACATGCGGTTCCTCCGGAACCTGCGCCTGACGCATCGCGAAGGCGACTACCTGTTCGTGCACGCCGGCGTCCGCCCGGGCGTGCCGCTCGACGAGCAGCGCAGCAGCGACCTTTTATGGATTCGCGAGCCCTTTCTCGGCTCGAAGGCAGACCACGGCGCGATCGTCGTGCACGGGCACACGCCCCTGCATGCGCCGGAGGAGAAGTCCAACCGCATCGGCATCGACACGGGCGCGTTCGCGACCGGCATGCTAAGTTGCCTGGTACTGGATGGAAGCGGCAGATCCTACCTCAAGACCCGGTGACGAAAGGCCGTATCGGGGTGGATCATTAGAAACCCCTGATATAGCATCCGCTCGACGTTGGCGGCGAAGCAGCGCAGGGAGTTGCGCCATGGCAGCCCGGAAGTCTACAGCGACGATTTGCCCGTTTCCCGCGCAGGCCCGGCTCCCAGCCGCCTGCGAGGCCTGCCATGTGCGCGGCCATACCGTGTGCAAGTCCCTTGATGCGGCCGGCCTGCACCAGCTCGATGCCATCTCCCGGCATGTCCGGTTCGAGCGGCACGCCGCGCTCGTCGAGGAAGGCGCGCCCTTCACGCACGTCTTCAACGTCGTGTCGGGCCTGATCAAGACCTACAAGCTGCTGTCCGACGGACGACGGCAGATCACCGGCTTCCTGATGCCGGGCGACTTCCTCGGCCTCGCGGGCCTGGACGCCCTTCCCTACACCGCCGAGGCGGTCACCGACGTCGAGATCTGCCGCTATCCGCGCGGGCAGTTCGAGTCCGTCATCAGATCCCATCCGGAGGCCGAGCGGCAGATGATGGACATGGCGCACCGGGAACTGGCGGCGGCGCAGGACCAGATGCTGCTGCTCGGCCGCAAGCATGCCGACGAGCGCGTCGCCTGGTTCATCCTCGACCTCGCCCGCCGGGCGGAAGAACGCGGTGAGCCGCACAGCGACCGCATCGAACTGCCGATCAGCCGCGCCGACGCGGCCGACTACCTCGGCCTCACGGTGGAGACGGTGAGCCGCACCTTCACGCGGCTGCGCAAGCAGGGGCTGTTCGACCTGCCCTCGCCCCACACCGTACTGATCCGCGACCGCGAATCGCTCGGCGAACTCGCCGGGGGCGAGGGCGGCTGACGGTTATTTCCGGCGCACCGTCACGGTGCCGGCGGCCGGATCGACGGTGACCTCGTCGCCTGTGCGGACAGCCTCGGTGATATCGGTCTCGAAGTCGTGCATCAGGGCGATCTCGCTGAATGCCGCGCCCTGCGCCATGATTGGATTGGCGACGTTGAGCAGCAGCGCCTTCGGCGCCTTTCCCGTGCGCGACATCTCGCCGAACATCCAGGCCGTCGCCACGCCGCCCTTGGCCTTGTCGAGCACGAGAATCCGGCCGACGTAACTCTCGCCCTCCAGCGCATGGCCTGGCCGTGCGAAGACGCCCCTGTCGCGGTCGAGGTCGTAGCGCGCGCTGAAGCTGTCCCTGCCGACCAGCGCGATCCCGGTCACCTTGCCGCCAATGCCGGCATGGCCCCTGATCACGGTATCGGTCATCGGGCCACCCTCCCCGCCACCGCGGCCTCGACGCAGCCGTCGAACGGCAAGACCCTCGGCACGTAGCCGTAACCCGGAATGATCTGCGCCAGCTTCGGCGAATTCGTCACCAGTCGCCGCCAGCCGCGCGTCGCGCCCAGTTCGCGCGGGTAGATCTGGAAGAACTCGAGCCCCGTCAGGATCATGCCGCCCGCGTCCTCGATCGCCCCGGCGACGCCGGTCGCGCGCGCCTGGCGCAGCACCTCCGGCGCGGTGAACACCAGTAGGGCCGTCTCGCCGTGCACCCGTCGCCCGGCGATCATGTCCGCCACCGCCGCCAGCTCCACGCTGTGCAGCATCGGCGCGCCCAGAACGACCACGTCGGCGCCGTCCTCGCCGTCGTCATAGGCCGCGTAGCGCGCGTCGAGAGCGGCCCGGCCGACATGTGCCGCCGCCGGCACCGGCTGCCCGTGGAAGGCCTCCGCCGCGTCGCGCGCCTCGGGCGTCACCCCGACGACGTGGAACATGCCGTGCGAGCCGTAGGTGGCGAGGCAGGCGCCGAGCGTCGTCAGCGCCGCGGCGTCCGGCCGGCCGGTCAGGCCGTCGATCACCGGCACCTTCGCGTAGTCCGCCAGCCGCGATCCGATCTCGGCACCCAGCATGCCCCAGTCGGTCAGGTCGCGCGGCATGTCGTCGACGACGAACAGGTCGGTGCCGCGCCGGTTCTCGTCGAGATGGAAGCCGTAGCGCGGCACCCGGCCGGTGAAGGCCGCGGCCAGTGCCGCCGGCCCGCCCTCGAAGTTGGTACGCGCGCCGAGCACGCTGTTGACGTAGATGGCCGTCGGCGTGCTGCCGAAGGCGGTGAGCTCGCCGAATCCCGGCGGCACCACCGAATGGAAGTTGACGTAGGCGTGGCCGACGACGACCCCGAGCCGGTCGAGCGCGTCGAGCGCTCGTCCGTGCCTGTCGAAGGCCTCGACATGGTGGCCGAGGCGGCTCATAGCCTCGGTGTCGACGCCGATGTTCTCGGTCACGGCGAGCGCGCGCATGCGGCGCTCCGCCGGCGGCAGGTCGGCAAGCCGGGCCAGCGTGGCGAATGCGGCCGGGCCGATCGCCTCGGTGTCGCCCATCAGGTGGCTCTGGCGGACGGGCACGAAGTCCGGCGCGTCGAAGAACGCGCCGAAGCGCACCTGCCCCTCGATACCCCAGCGCGCCGCCTCGCCCAGTTCGCCGGCGCGCATCGCCTGTTCGTCTTCGTTCAGCTTCATTCAGTCGGCCCGTTTTCCCCCATCCAGATACACCACCCGGCCGACGCTGGAAAACCTCAGCGTCTGGCGGTAGTCGCCGGCGCCGGTCTCGACGTCGGTGCGCCGGCCGCCGGCGTCGGCGGCGCCATGCGTCAGCGCCTCGCCGAGCACACGGCCCTCCATCCCTGCCGGCCGCTCCAGCCCGAGAGCGGCGAGGATGGTGGGCGCGATGTCGATGATGCCGCAAGGCATGTCGGAGACGAAGCCCTCGCGGAACAGCGAGCCCTGCGCCGACAGCAGGTTGTTGAGTTCCAGCGGATGCAGCCCGCCGTGAACACCGCCGCCGACCGGGATGTCCGGATTGTCGGTCCAGCAGCCGCCCGGTATGCCATCCTCCGCCGTGTCATCGTCTGTGCGCAGCACCAGGTACAGGTCCGGCGCACGCTCGTGGTCGGCGCCGGCGAGTGCGCGCGAGAAGGTGCCCTCGACCACCCCCTCGACCTCGTTCCTCGGCGCGGCGAACAGCATGCCGCACCACGGCTGCTCGCGCAGCCATGCGGCGAGCCGGACCATCAGCGCAGGGTCGCCGTCGCGCACGCGGATCTTGCTGCAGTATCCCGGCACGATGACGACATCGATATCCGGCTGCAGCCGCTTGCCCGCCCGGAAGCCCGCCGCCTTCATCTCCGCCATCAGGTCGATGCGACCGCGCGAAACGACATGCCCGTGGTCGGACATCGCGACGATCTGGATACGGTCGTGCTCGGGCGAACCGCGCCACCAGTCGAGCACGCGGCCGAACTCCCGGTCGACCGCGGCGGTCGCCGCACGGGAGGCCTCAGACCCGACGCCGCGGTAGTGATAGGTGGTATCCGGCTCGGCGTACCAAAGCGTCGCCACGTCCGGTGCGTGCTCCGGCAGGATGTGGGCGAGCAGCACGTCGGTCCCGTAGCGGACCAGCGCCTCGCCCGGCATCGTCTTCGCCGGCGTCGGTCCCAGCCTCGCCGCCACCGCCGCGTACCCGGCCGCCGCCGTGGAGGCATCGACGCCGTGCACCGAGAAGGTCGCGTGCCCCAGGACGCTCGCCCGCGCGTTGATCAGCCGCGCGTTGCCGACCGTACCGGTGCTGACCGAGGCCTGCTTCAGGCCGGCGCCTGCCATCACCTCACCCATCTGGGTCGCGGTCACGATGCGGCCCTCGTAGATGCGCTCGGCCAGCGCCAGCCGTTCCAGGTTCGACGTGTCGAACAACTCGGCGCCCGGCAGCGTCGGGTCGATGAAGGCGTTGGCGACGATGCCGTGCCGCGTCGGCCGCGCGCCGCTGGCGAGGCTCGTCGTGTTGACCCGCGTTTCGGTCGGAAACACCGAGCGGCTGCGCGGGAAGTCGCAGCCGCCCGCGATGAACGTGGTGATATTCGGCGCCAGCGCCGGAGTCAGCATGTCGCGGCGGAGGCCGTCGAACACGACGACGACGAATTTCGGACGCTGGCGTGAAGCGGGCATGGATCACCTCATCGAGGGGGGAACGACGAAGTCTTCGTCGGGGATGGCCCGACCCTCGGCGAAGGCCTGGATATTGCGGAAGCAGTGTCGGGCGGTGGTGGCGAGGATGTCGCGCACGCTGCCGCCGATGTGCGAGGTGCCGACAACCTGGTCCATCTGCAGCAGCGGGTTGTCCGCCCCGACCGGCTCCGTGGCCCAGACGTCGAGCCCCGCGCCGGCGACCGTGCCGTCCCGCAGCGCCTCGACCAGTGCC
>JBBDQX010000061.1:0-48916 GCA_040905765.1 Acetobacterales bacterium | reverse complement strand
CGGCCCTTCTCGTTTCTGCATGTATGTCGCCCTGCGGGAGAGGTTATTCGACGATCTCGTCTTCCTCGTCGTCGTCCTCGAATTCGTCGTCGTCCATCTCCTCGTCGTCCGAGGGCTGCTCGTCGGCCTGATAGGCGGCGGAAGCGTAACCACCGCTCGCAACCGCCTCGCCCCATTCGGCGATCAGGTCGGTTTGCGTCTCCTGCAGCTCGCGGATGCGGCGCTGGGCGGCGATGTTGAGGAAAGTCCCCACCACCGGCGGCATGCCCAGGTAGAGCAGCCATCCCATCCCGGCCGTGCCGTACATCACCGTCAACGATACCGGATCCACCAGCATGTTGACCGCGTCCATCAGCGAATGGTCCTTGGCCCAGAGGCCAAGCGCATACGGCGCCACTCCGGTAATGTTGATCCCGGCGACACAGCGGAAGGCATAGCGGCCGTGGCTGCGGTCGACGAAATAGGCGACCCAGCTGGGCAGCATCCCGAACGCCAGCAGCACGCAGGTCGGCAGCGACAGCACCACCAGCGCCGAGACCAGCACCAGGATCAGGATCTGGTTAGTGCGCGACGTCGACCGGGCGGGTGGACTGGCATACCGTGCCATCGTGGCCTACAGCGACACGACGAACAAGATCGCGATCGCGATCATCGCGACCAGGGTAGACGTAACCGCTGCGGCCTGCTGGCCGATCCGCACCGCTTCGTCGCGGCGGGCGGCTCCGGAAACCTCCAGATCGTCGATCTCCGAGCGGGTCTCCGCATAACGCGCCACGGCCTCATCGAACGCCGAACGGTCCTCCTGCCGCGTGTCCTGGCTGTCGAGAAGATTGTTCAGGGCGGCGAGGTCGCCTCTCTCCAGCACCGAGGGCAGTTGCGAGCGCAAGCGGTCGCGGGTGCTCCGGCTGCGGTAGCTATCGATGATCGGATCCGCTAGGCGCCCCAGCCACGTCGCCAGTCCCGGCAGGGACTTCGGACCAAGCTTCCACTGCAGGGTGGCATAGAGGTTCACCACGCCGAGTATCCGGCGATCGCGATCCGCGTCGTCGCTGATCATCGCAAGCTGACCGTCGACGCTGTCGCTGAAGTGGCGGGCGATGAACGCGGCGATATGCCGGTCGACGGGGAGCGTGCCACGCTCCACCTTGCCGACCTTTCCGTCCAGCACGGGCAGCAGGTGCGGCAGCCGGCTGACGTTGTCGTCTTTCAGGAGCGGGCTCTGGCAGGCCAGCGTCGGATTGAGTTCGTACAGCACCCGCTCGATGCCATGCCCCCAGTTCGGCCGCGCCACGGTCTGACGCAGGCTGGAAATGCGGCTTTCCTCGGCTCCCCAGTTAGGATCCTGCCGCGTCTCGAACCAGTAATGCGGGATGTCCCGGCGCAGCATCTCCGAGAACAGCGGGACGTCGTTGCGCTCCAGGAACGACATGGCGATGCAGGGGCCTAGACCGTCCGGCATCGCCGCGATGCCCTTGTAGCGGATCGGCCCCAGCGGATCGAGCACGTTGAGCAGGCGGGCGACCGAGATATCCTCATTGGCCTCGCGTGCGACCGCCGGCCCGGTGTTCATCGTCCTCACGATCGCGGCAACGTGTAGCGCCCGGTCCGGGTCGTCGACGCTGCGCCGCAGCCAGGCGTCCAACTCCTCGCCGCGCATGAGAGTCGGCCCGGACGACCAGTTCCGGCAGAGCGTCCAGGCAAGGCCACGGGTGGTGTAGTGGTCGCGTCCGACGAACTTCAGCGAGCGTGTCGCCCGTCCTTCCGGCCGCGGTACCGCCGCCTTGGCGGCCGTGCCGTCGATCCAGGCATCGAGATCGTCCAGCGTCCAGCGGCGGTCCAGTTCGTCGTGCAGCAGGCCCCGGATGGCGTCGTTCATCAGGGGCGACAGGCGGTGATCGCCGAGCAGCGCACCGAAGCTGCCGCGCTCGATCTTGGCAAGGATCATGGCGCCATCGTCGACATTGGCCGCCGGGTTCTGGCCGAGATAGAGGATCAGCATGGTGACGCCGAGCGCATAGAGGTCGTCGGCGAAGATGCCCTCGCCGCGCCCCTCCGGCCGGCACTGGCCGCTCTCGATCGGCTCCATCACCGCGGGCTGTCCCATCCCGGGCGGGGTGGTGAAGCAATCGCCGAGGATCACCGGCCCGCCACGCTCCGCCGACAGGAACATGTTGGTCGGACGCACCGCGCGGTGGGTCACTCCGCGCGCACGTAGCTCGCGCAGGGCATTCGCGACCGGTTGCGCCACACGCCGGGCGAGGTCTGTATCCTGTACCGGGCGGATCTTCTGGTTGATCTGGTGCATGAGTCGGTTGCCGCCCGGCACCTGGTACACGACCATCGGCACTTGGGAACTGCTCAGCGGCCACCGGACAGTTCCGGAATCGATCAATCCGAGCCAGCCTACCGCTTCCATTCCGGCGACCGACTCCATGTCCCTGGAGCGGACCGGCAGCCCATGGGTGCAGGCGTAGGCGACCAGTTCGCGGCCAGGCTCCGTCCTGTCCTCGGCGCGGTAGGCGAGCACGCGGAATCCGTCCAGATGGGGCAGTGGCCCATCCGGATAGATAATTATGCGATCGTTGAGCGTGACGCCCGGGCCGAGACTCTGCCCTTCCGCCGCCGGAGCCTTCGCCAATGCGCCTGTTCCCCCGCTACCCCCGGAACGGCTCTCCTGTTAACGGAAGAATATTAACAGAGACTTGGCGAGACGACATCCGCAGGAAGCGCGGTCAGTCCTCGAACGGGTCATGCACAAGGATGGTGTCCTCGCGCTCGGGACTGGTGGACAGCATCGCCACCGGCGCCCCGATCAGTTCCTCGATCCGGCGGATGTACTTGATGGCGGTCGCCGGAAGGTCCGCCCAGGTGCGCGCGCCCCGGGTACTGTCACCCCAGCCCTCGAAGGTCTCGTAGACCGGCTCGACCTGTGCCTGCAGTCGCATCGAGGCCGGCAGGTGATCGTAGGCCGTGTCGCCGATGCGATAGCCGGTGCAGACGCAGATCTCGTCGAAGCCGTCCAGCACGTCGAGCTTGGTCAGGCAGATGCCCTTGATGCCACCCACGCGCACCGCCTGGCGCACCAGCACGGCATCGAACCAGCCGCAGCGCCGCTTGCGGCCGGTGACGACCCCGAACTCGTGCCCCCGCTCTCCAAGGCGCTTGCCGATCTCGTTGTTCTGCTCGGTCGGGAAAGGCCCGCTGCCGACCCGCGTCGTGTACGCCTTGGTGATGCCGAGGACATAACCGACGGCATCCGGCCCCACGCCCGAACCGGCCGCCGCCAGCGCCGAAACGGTGTTGGAGGAGGTGACGAACGGATAGGTGCCGTGATCGACGTCCAGCATGATTCCCTGGGCGCCCTCGAACAGGATGCGGCGGCCGGCGCGGCGCTCGGCATCCAGCCGGCTCCATACACGGTCTGCGAACGGCAGCACCCTCGGCGCCACGTCCATCAGCTTCTGCAGTACGGCGGCGCGGTCGATCTCCGCCGCGCCGAGCCCGCGCATCACCGCATTATGGTGGAACAGCAAGTGGTCCAGCTTCTGTTCCACCACATCTCGATCGGCGAGGTCGCAGAGGCGGATCGCCCGGCGGGCCACCTTGTCCTCGTAGGCCGGGCCGATACCGCGACCGGTCGTGCCGATCTTGTCCTTGCCGCGCGCTTCCTCGCGAGCCCTGTCGATGTCGGGGTAGAAGGGCAGGATCAGCGTGGCATTGTCGGCGACGCGAAGGACTTCCGGCGTCACCTCCACGCCCTGCTTGCGGAGAGTTTCGATCTCGGAAAGCAGCGCCCACGGATCGACGACGACGCCATTGCCGATCACCGACAGCTTGCCGCGCACGACGCCGGAAGGCAGCAGGCTCAGCTTGTAGGTGGAGTTACCGATAACGAGGGTATGGCCGGCGTTATGCCCCCCCTGAAAGCGCACTACCACGTCGGCGCGCTTGGACAGCCAGTCCACCACCTTTCCCTTGCCTTCGTCGCCCCACTGCGAGCCGATCACCGCAACGTTCGCCATTCGTCACTCTCCGTTGCCGTCGCCGGCGGGCGGGATCGCCTCCAGCCCCTCGGCCGTCACAAGGTGGGTACA
This sequence comes from Acetobacterales bacterium, assembly GCA_040905765.1. Lineage (GTDB taxonomy): Bacteria > Pseudomonadota > Alphaproteobacteria > JBBDQX01 > JBBDQX01 > JBBDQX01. The sequence goes on along the minus strand of JBBDQX010000061.1, from coordinate 44,822 downwards.
CCCGAGGCGATGCGCCTCGGCCAGCAATGTATCGCGGTCCGCCTCCGCCTCGAACGTAGCGATAGTGGCCCAGCCTTCGCGCCGCAGCGCCAGCGTGGCATCGGCGGGCAAAGAGGCGGCGACCAGCGCCCGCCGCCGTGGCTCCGACGGTGGCAAGGCCCGCAGGACGCGGTCCATGGCCAGAGAAAAGCCGGTCGCCGGCTCCCCTTCCACACGGTAGCGCCCGCCCCGGCCGAGCTCGCCTCGTGCCGCCAGCGAAAACAGGGAGAAGCTGATCGTCTCGTGATACTCGAAGCCACGAAAGTCGACCGGATCGACCGACAGCGTCAGCGACGGGCAGCGCGCCGCCACCTGTGCCACCACCTCCGCGAGGTGATCGGAGTCCGCCCTGGCCGCTGCCGGCAGGGCCGTCTCACGCAGCCGCGACAGCGCCGCGTCGGCGGGCCCCGCAGCGTCCATCAGGGCCGCCAGGGTCCGTCCGGCGGCGCCCCCTGCCGCGGCAACCGCTTCGCGGTCCTTGCGGTCGAGCGCGGCGCGGAGATCCGCGAGGTCGCCCTCCGGCAACGCCGCGTCGGCTGCTATGGCGGAAAGCGCGCCGGGGAGGTTGAAGTCGATCGAAAGATCCCTCGCTCCGACGGCTTCGAGGGCTCCCACCGTCACGCTCACCACTTCCGCATCGGCGGCCGGCGATGCCGGACCGATCAACTCGAGCCCGGCCTGATTGAACTGCCGCTCCGGCTGCAGCTGGTCGCCGCGCGCCCGCAGCACCTGCCCCGCATAGGACAGACGCAGCGGCCGCGGCGCGGCGGCGAGCCGCGATGCGGCGATGCGCGCCACCTGGATGGTCATATCTGGGCGCAGCGCCATCATCCGCTGGGACAGCGGGTCCATCAGCCTGAACGCCTGCGCGGTAGCCGACGCGCCGGCGCCGCTCAGCAGGCCTTCCTCGAACTCCAGCAACGGCGGCTTGACGCGCTCGTAGCCAAAGCCCGCGCAATGGGCCAGCAGGCGCTCGACGGTATCCGCCTCGCGCTCCGCATCGGGCGGCAGCACATCGCGGAGACCGGCAGGAAGCAGCGCTCGGTTATCGGGTCCGGACATCGATTCTCGCGGGAAGGTCTTGGCGCGGCGCTTTTAGCACTCCGGCCGCGACAGAGCCAGCAAGCTGCCCGTACTTCCTTGTCTAGAACCGCAGCGCCTTCGCCTGCACCACGAGCGGCAGTTCCTTGAGGCGGCCCAGCACCTCCTCCGGGATCGGCTGATCGACCTCGATCAGCGACATCGCATCGCCCTGCGGCCCGGTGCGGCCGAGGTTGAATGTCGCGATGTTGATACCTGCCTCGCCCAGCGCGGAACCGAGGCTGCCGATGAAACCTGGCTGATCGCGGTTGGTGACGTACAGCATGTTCGGTCCGAGTGACGCCTCCACCGGAATGCCGCTCACCTCGACGATCCGCGGCTTGCGGTCGATCACCAGCGTGCCGGCGATGGAAGTCGACTGCCGCTCGCACTTCACGGTCAGCCTTACCAGCGTCTGGTATTCCTCGACATGGTCGGTCTTGACCTCGCTGACCTTGATGTTGCGTTCCCTGGCGATCACCGGCGCGTTGACCAGGTTGACGTTGTCGAGCGAGGGACGCAGCAGCCCCGCGACCAGCACCGAAGTAAGCGGCCGGGTGTTGAGCGCCGCCACGTTGCCGGCGTACTCGATGGTGATCTCACTGATCGACGATTCGACAAGCTGTCCCGCGAAGCCGCCGAGCTGCTCGACCAGCGTCATGTACGGGCGCAGGCGCGGCGCATCCTCGGCACTGACGGACGGCATGTTGATCGCGTTCATCACGGCGCCGCTGTTCAGATAGGCCGACATCTGCTCGGCTATATGCAGCGCGACGTTCTCCTGCGCCTCCTCGGTCGAGGCGCCGAGATGCGGCGTGACAACCACGTTGTCGAGGCCGATCAGGGGGTTGTCCTTCGGGGGCTCCTCGACGAACACATCAAGGGCCGCCCCCGCCACGTGCCCGGAGTCCAGCGCCTCCTTCAGCGCCGCCTCGTTGACGATGCCCCCGCGTGCGCAGTTGATGATGCGCACGCCCTTGCGGGTCTTGGCGATCGCCTTGGCGTCGATCATGTCGCGGGTCTGGTCGTTGAGCGGCGTGTGTACCGTGATGAAATCCGCCCGACCGAGCAGGTCGTCCAGTTCCACCTTCTCGACGCCGAGGTCCGCCGCCCGCTCCGGCGACAGGAACGGGTCGAAGGCAACGACCTTCATCTTCAGGCCGAGGGCGCGGTCGGCGACGATCGATCCGATGTTGCCGACGCCGATCAGGCCGAGCGTCTTGTTGAACAGCTCGACGCCCATGAACTTGCTCTTCTCCCACTTGCCGGACCGCACGGAGGCGTTGGCGATCGGGATTTCGCGGGCCAGTGCCATCATCATCGCGAGGGCGTGCTCGGCGGTGGTGATGGTGTTGCCGAAGGGCGCGTTCATCACGACGACTCCGGCGGCCGTGGCTCCCTCGACGTCGATGTTGTCGACGCCGATGCCGGCGCGGCCGATCACCCGCAGGTTCGGCGCCGCCGCGAGGACCTCCTTGGTCACCTTGGTCGCGGAGCGGACGGCGAGCCCGTCGAACTCGCCGATGCGCTTGATGAGATCTTCCTTCGACAGGCCCGGACTGTAATCGACCTCGATGCCGTGGCGTTCGAAAATCTCCACCGAGGTGGGGCTGAGCTTGTCGGAAATCAGGACTTTAGGCATGTATCAGGCTTTCTCCGTAAGTTCTTCGGCGACTGTGGCCACGGCCCAGTCGAGCCACGGCAGCAGCGTGCGCAGGTCGTCGATCTCGACGGTCGCGCCGCCCCATATCCGCAGCCCGGGAGGGGCGTCGCGGTAGCTGCCGATGTCGTAGGCAACGTGCTCGGACTCGAGCAGCGACACGACCCGCTTCGCCGCCGCCGCCTGGTCCTTCTCCGAAAGAGCCTTGAACCAGGGCGCGACGATCTTCAGACAGATCGAGGTGCAGGAGCGGGTCGCCGGGTCCTCGGCGAGGAAATCCACCCAGTCCCGCTCGCCGGCCCAGTCGGCCACCGCGGCCAGGTTGGTCTCGGCACGGGCGACCAGCCCCTCGAGTCCGCCGGCCGACTCCGCCCATTTCAACCCGTCGACGGCGTCCTCGACGCACAGCATCGAAGGGGTGTTGATGGTCGCCCCCTTGAAAATATCGGCGTTGAGCTTGCCGCCCTTGGTCATGCGGAAGATCTTCGGCAGCGGCCACGGCGGCGTGTAGCTTTCCAGCCGCTCCACCGCCCGCGGGCTCAGCGCCAGCATCCCGTGCTGCGCCTCTCCGCCCAGCACCTTCTGCCAGGACCATGTGACGACGTCGAGCCGCTCCCAGGGCAGGTGCATGGCGAATGCCGCCGAGGTGGCGTCGCAGATGGCCAGCCCCTCGCGGTCGGCGTCGATCCACGCGCCGTCCGGCACCCGGACGCCGGAGGTGGTGCCGTTCCAGGTGAACACGACATCGCGCGTCCAGTCGACCTGGGACAGGTCGGGCAGCTTGCCATAGTCCGCCTCGATGACGCGGCAGTCCTTCAGCTTGAGCTGCTTGGTCACGTCGGTCGCCCAACCGGCTCCGAAGCTTTCCCAGGAAAGTATGTCGACGCCGCGGGCGCCCAGCATGGACCACAACACCATCTCCACGGCGCCGGTGTCCGACGCCGGCACGATGCCGAGCAGCCAGTCTTCCGGCATGCCGAGGATCGCGCGGCTGCGGTCGGAGACTTCCTGGATACGCGCCTTCGGCGCCTTGGCCCGGTGCGACCGTCCGAGGAACGCGCCCGACAGCGCGGCCGGAGACCAGCCTGGCCGCTTGGCACACGGACCGGAACTGAAATCGGCACGCTTCGGTCGAACGTCGGGTTTGGTCGGTTGGCTCATGGCAGGCTCCGGGCGGTCAAGGGAATCTCGGTCCGAAATGCGGCGGACCAGTAACTGCGGATTGTGGCCCGCCGGAGAGGGCGGGACCTTAACGGGTTGTGCTGCGCTGCGTCAAATGGCGCCATGCAACGCCTGCGCAGGTTCCCGAAGCCGGTTTTACTTCAGAGGCTTAGGCGAATCGGAGGACGGAGACCCCACTCCGCCGAACGGGGTCGGAGGCCGAATCCGGCCCGTCAACCCCGGTCAAGGGGGTGGGCGTGATCGAGTGGCCCGTGTCCCTTGCCGAACCCCGGGGCGCGTTCGATCGCCCGACGGACGTAGGCTAGTGCCCGCGCGATTGAATCGCGCAGCGGCATGCCTTGTGCCAGCCCGGCCGCGACGGCCGAGGCGGTGGTACAGCCGGTGCCGTGCGTGTGGACCGTATCGATGCGCGGCGCCTCGAAGAACTCAGGACCGTCCGCCGTGAACAGCAGGTCGGCCACGGTGGGGCCCGACAGATGCCCCCCCTTCAGCAGCACCGCCCGGGCGCCAAGGCCCTTCAGCGCCTCGGCGGCGCCGATCATCTCCTCCCGACCGGCGATCCGAAGGCCGCACAGCGCCTCGGCTTCCGGGACATTCGGCGTCAGGAGTGAAGCACGCGGAAGGACAAGGCGTTTCAGCGTCTCCACTGCGGCCGGATCCAGCAGCGCATGCCCTCCCTTCGCCACCATCACCGGATCGGCGACCAGCGGCGTATCGGGAGCCAGTTCCTCCACCGCACGCATCACCGTCTCGATCACCGGCGCGCTGTGGAGCATGCCGGTCTTGAGGCAGTCGGCGCCTATGTCCTGCAGCACCAGTTCCATCTGCTGGCGGATGAAGTCGCGCGGCACCTCGTGCACGCCGAACACGCCCTGCGTATTCTGCGCGGTGAGCGCGGTGATCGCCGTCGCGCCGTAGGCGCCCAGCATGGTCACAGTCTTGAGGTCGCCCTGAATGCCGGCCCCCCCGCCGGAGTCGGAGCCGGCGACGATCAGCACGCGTCCCTTCATGTGGCGGGCGCCCGTGTTCAGGCTGCGGCGTCGGCCGCCGCACGCTCGATGGCGACGACGATCTGTTCGACCACGCTGGCCACCAGCTTCCTGTCCTCACCCTCCGCCATGACCCGCACCACCGGCTCGGTTCCAGAGGGGCGGATCAGCAGGCGGCCGTTCTTCCCGAGGGAGGTCTCTCCGGCGCGGATCGCCTCCATCACGTCGGACCTGTCGAGCGGCGCGCGCCCCGTCACGCTGACGTTGCGCAGCACCTGCGGCAACGGCTCGAAGGCCCGGCAGACCTCGCTGGCGGGGCTCTGCTCCTCGACCAGCACCGTCAGCACCTGCAGCGCCGCGATCAGGCCGTCGCCGGTGGTGGTGTGATCGGTGAGGATGACATGGCCGGACTGTTCGCCTCCGACGTTGAATCCTGATCCGACCATCTTCTCCATGACGTAGCGGTCGCCCACCTTGGTTCGCTCCAGGCCGAGGCCGCGCGCCTGCAGATAACGCTCCAACCCGAGGTTCGACATCACCGTCGCGACAATCCCGCCGCCGCGAAGCATGCCGGCGCGGTTCCAGAAATCCGCGATCAGACCGAGTATCTGGTCGCCGTCGACCACGGCCCCCTTCTCGTCGACCAGCAGGACACGGTCGGCATCGCCATCGAAGGCGACGCCGAGGTCGGCACCCTGGGCCCTGACCTCCTTGCACAGCGCATCGATCTCGGTCGAGCCGCAGCCGGCATTGATATTCCGCCCGTCCGGCTTGACGCCGATGCCGACGACATCGGCTCCTAGCTCCCAGAACACCTGCGGCGCGACACGATAGGCGGCGCCATGGGCGCAGTCGCAGACGATCTTCAGCCCGTCGAGACGAAAGCGCTTCGGGAAGGTGTTCTTGGCGAACTCGATGTACCGGCCGTCGGCATCCTCCAGCCGCCGCGCCCGGCCCACCTTGTCGGCGGCAGCGACCAGCGACTCGAGCGGCTCCTCCATGATCTGCTCGATCTCGGTCTCCTCCTCGTCCGACAGCTTGAAGCCGTCGGGTCCGAACAGCTTGATGCCGTTGTCCTCGTAGGGGTTGTGCGAGGCGGAAATCATCACCCCGAGGTCGGCGCGCAACGAACGCGTCAGCATCGCCACCGCCGGCGTCGGCATCGGACCGAGCAGCACCACGTCCATGCCCATCGAGGTGAAGCCGGCCATCAGCGCCGATTCCAGCATGTAGCCGGAGAGCCGGGTGTCCTTGCCGATGACGACGGTGTGGTGGTGATCGCCCCTGAGAGACTTGCGACCCGCCGCCATGCCGACCCGCAGGGCGACGTCAGCGGTCATCGGATGGCTGTTGGCGCGGCCGCGGATGCCGTCGGTCCCGAAGAATTTTCGCGTCATTCCTTCTCCTTGTCTGCCCGACCGGCGGTCCGACCGGGTCGCGGGCAGCATTCTAACAGTCGTGCGGCAGACTGGAACGGGCTATCGCCGACCAGATCGACACCGCCTGCCGGGCTTCGGCCACGTCGTGCACGCGCAGTATCTGCACCCCCTGCTCCAGCGCAGCCTGGTTGGCGGCGAGCGTGCCGGCAAGCCGCTCGCCGGGGCCCGCCTTTCCGGCCACGAGCGAGATGAAGCTCTTGCGCGAGGCGCCCAACAGGACAGGGCAGCCCAATCCGTGCAGCATCGAGAGGTGCGACAGCAGTTGCAGGTTGTGCGCCGGCGTCTTGCCGAATCCGATGCCGGGGTCGACGGCGATGCGGTGGCGCGGGATGCCGGCCTCCTCGCACGCCTCGATCCGTCCGGCGAGGAAGTCGAATACATCGCACGGCGCGAAGCGGTACTGCGGGTCGTGCTGCATGGTCCGCGGCTCACCCTGCATATGCATCAGCACGACCGAGGCACCCGCCTCGGCGACAGCGGCAATCGCCTCCGGATCTCCGCCCAGCGCCGTGACGTCATTGACGATATGAGCACCCGCGGCACAGGCGGCGCGCGCCACCGCCGCACGCCGCGTGTCCACGGAGACGACAGCTCCGTCCTCCGCCAGCGCCTGCACCACGGGCAGCACGCGCCGCACCTCTTCCGCCTCGTCGACCGGCGCTGCACCCGGCCGCGTCGATTCGCCGCCGACGTCAAGGATGTCCGCCCCGGCCGCGAGCAGGGTCCGGCCATGCGCGATCGCCGAAGCGGGCTCGAACGCGAGCCCTCCGTCCGAAAAGCTGTCGGGCGTGACATTCACGATGCCCATCAGCCGCGGCCGATCGAGGTCGAGGCCGGCAAAGGACTCCCGCCCGGTTTCCAGCGCCGCGAACTTCTCCAGAAGAGCAACCCGCTCGTTGCCAGGCTTTTCCTGCAGCCAGTCATCGAGGAGGGCTACCGGAACGACCTCGCGCTCGACACCCTCGCCCGCCCGACGCAGCACCTCGACGGCAGAAAACCCCCTTGGCCCGCCGGTCAGCGGCCAGGCGCCCGGATCGTCTTCGACTTGGGTAACGAAAGCGACGGGGCGCAGGTAGACATCGACGGCCCCGCCGTCACCAGTCGCGAACGGGCTGTCGGGGGCCGGGTACGTCCCGCTCAGCGGCACGGCGAGCGGAAGGTCAGGAGCCCGGCTGCGGTTCCGGGCCGATGCCGCCCGCCGGCCTCGGCCTGCGGCCCCGGCCGCTCGTCGGCACGGAAGCGCGACGCCGCGCTTCCTTCTCGTCCTCGCTGCTGTCGGCACCGGCGGAGGGCCCGCCATCGTCGCGGTGGATCGAGTCGCCACGGAGCAGCGCCATGATCTCGTCGCCGGTCAGGCTTTCGTACTCCAGCAACGCCTTCGCCAGCGCGTGCAGTTCGTCCTCGTTTTCGGTCAGGATCTGCCGCGCATGCTTGTAAGCCTCGTCGACGAAGCGGCGCATCTCCTCGTCGATGGCCTGCGCAGTCGCCTCGGAGATGTTCTGTTGCCGCGCCACCGAGTGGCCGAGGAAGACCTCCTCCTGATTCTCGCCGTAGGCGATCGTGCCGAGCCGCTCGCTCATGCCCCACACCGTGACCATGCGACGGGCGAGGGCGGTGGCCATCTTGATGTCCATGGATGCCCCGGTGGTGATCTTCTCCGGACCGAAGATCAGTTCCTCGGCGATACGGCCGCCCATGGCGACCACCAGATCCGCCTTGATGCGCGCCTTGGATTCCGAGATGCGGTCGCCCTCCGGCAGCCGCATCACAAGACCGAGCGCACGGCCCCGCGGAATGATCGTCGCCTTGTGGACCTTGTCGGAATCGGGGCTGTGGATGGCACAGATCGCGTGCCCCGCCTCGTGATAGGCGGTCAGCTTCTTCTCCTCATCGGTCATGACCATGGAGCGGCGCTCCGCGCCCATCAGGACCTTGTCCTTGGCCTCCTCGAACTCGACATGGCCCACCACGCGCTTGTTCTTGCGCGCCGCGACCAGGGCCGCCTCGTTGACCAGGTTCGACAGGTCGGCGCCGGAGAATCCCGGCGTGCCGCGGGCGATGATCTTCGGGTCGACGTCCGGCGCCAGCGGCACCTTGCGCATGTGCACCTTGAGGATCTTCTCGCGGCCCAGCACATCCGGGTTCGGCACCACCACCTGGCGGTCGAAGCGGCCCGGGCGCAGCAACGCGGGGTCGAGAACGTCCGGACGGTTGGTCGCGGCGATCAGGATGACGCCCTCATTCGACTCGAAACCGTCCATCTCGACCAGCAACTGATTCAGGGTCTGCTCGCGCTCATCGTTGCCCCCGCCGAGGCCGGCGCCGCGATGGCGACCGACGGCGTCTATCTCGTCGATGAAGATGATGCAGGGAGCGTTCTTCTTGCCCTGCTCGAACATGTCGCGTACCCGGCTGGCGCCCACGCCTACGAACATCTCGACGAAGTCGGAACCCGAGATGGTGAAGAACGGCACATTCGCCTCGCCGGCGATGGCACGGGCCAGCAGCGTCTTGCCGGTGCCCGGCGGGCCGACCAGCAGCACGCCCTTGGGGATGCGCCCGCCGAGACGCTGGAACTTGTGGGGATCGCGCAGGAACTCGACGACCTCCTCGAGTTCCGCCTTGGCCTCATCGATGCCGGCGACATCCTCGAAGGTGACGCGGCCCTGCTTCTCGGTGAGCAGCTTGGCGCGCGACTTGCCGAAGCCCATCGCCCGACCGCCGCCCGACTGCATCTGCCGCATGAAGAAGATCCACACCCCGATCAGCAACAGCATCGGGAACCATGAGAGCAGTATCCCGAGCAGCGACGGGACGGAGTCCTCTTCCGGCTTCGCGGTGATGCGGACGCCGCGGTCGGTCAGGCGCTGCACCAGGTTCGGATCGTCCGGCGAATAGGTCTGGAATGAGCGGCCGTCGCCGAAGTGGCCGGAAATCTTCCGACCCTGGATGGTGACGTCGCGGACCTGGCCCGACTGTACCTGGTCGATGAACTCGGAGAAGGCCAGCGAGGTTTGCGGCCCCTCCTGCGTATTCGGCTGGAACAGATTGAACAGCGCGATGACGAGTAGGCCGATGACGACCCACAGGGCCAGGTTTCTGCCGAAATTGTTCACGTGCGCGGACTCTCGTGAAGGGGATCTTGTACGTTTTTTCTCGGCGAACGGGCCCAGGGTGGGACAGCACGCAGACAGGCTTGCCCGAATGTGGTGGCATGCGGGGCATTAAGCAACGGTAAAGCACCCTCCCGCGAGCGGTGGTGCCGCCACGAATGTCACCGCTACGCCCTCCATTCCCGCCGCATCCTCCGCAGTCCACCCCATCGTCGGCAGCGCCACGGCCGCACCATTGCGAATCATCGCGGGAACGGTCGGCCGCACGGCAGCCGGCAGACGCGCGAGAATGACCCGGAGACGTCTGTCGGGGACGGTCTCGACCGCCCCGATCTCCAACCCCTTTTCCCTGGCCGGGAGGCGCACCGCGAAACGCCCGTCCCATACGTATTCGGTTGCATCGCCAAGCGGCAGGGGCGACGCCATGGCGCGGGGTTCCCGGCAGATCAGGACAGAGCCGTCCACCCTCCTACCGATCACGCGGCAGCCGCCCAGCGTCCGTCCCCGCAGGCCGCTCCCCGCCGCGAATTCCGTGACGGCCGCGTCCAGCGCCTCCAGCCGCTCCTCGCGAGGAGGATAGGTGCCGCCCCCTATCGCCTGGAGCAGCCGCGCCAGAGCCCGCAGCCGAACCTCGCCGCCCCCCCCCGCAAGCATGCCCGCGCGAGCGACGGCATAGCCGTGCGGATAGATGGCGACGGTGCGCGCCAGCAGGCGTGCCACGGCATCGTCGATAGCCTGCCGCGCACGTCCGAGCCGGCGCATCGTATCAGCGAGTCGGCGGCTATCCAGCCCCTCGGCCTGCAGCACGGCGCGGCTCTGCCTCAGGCGCGTGCGCAGGAAGCGAGGGTCGGCATTGCTCTCATCCTCCACCCAGGATTGCCCGGCACCGACGAGGGTGGCCGTCAGCCGCTCCCGCGCCATGCCGAGCAGCGGCCGCAACAAACGGACGCCACCACGTTCGGCGAGCGGCGGCATGCCGGCAAGCCCGGTCAGACCGCTGCCGCGGGCAAGGCGCTCAAGGAATGTCTCGGCCTGATCGTCGCGGTGATGGCCGAGCAGGAGATGGAGCACGCCCCGCGCGCGGCACCAGCCGGCAAGCGCATCGTAGCGGGCGGTTCGGGCCGCCGCCTGCAGCCCGCCAGGTTCGCTTCGCCACGCCTCCTGCGCGGCCAGCCGCAGGGTGTGGTGGCGGAGACCGAGATCACGCATCCACCTCCCCACCTGCCGGGCTTCCCGCACCGAGGCCGGACGCAGACCATGGTCGACGGTGAGGGCCGTGAGGGTGCCGCCCTGCCGGGCGGCCCAGCGTCGCGCGAGCAGCGCCAGAGCGACGCTGTCGCGTCCTCCGGACACGGCGACGGCGACGGCGGGATTCTTCTCGAAGGGACCCAGCGCGGACATCGCGACCGCGAACGCCCGCTCGTCGACGGGCGCGCAGCCTGCAGCGGCGGTCACGAGCAGTCGAGGCGGGAGCGGGTGCTCGTTGCGCTCTGTTCGATCGCCGGGCGGGCGTTGGGAAATTCTTCCGTCAGGCGCTGCAGGGTCGCACAGGCGTTGGCCTTGTCGCCCAGTTCCGCCAGCGAGCGCGCCAGCTTGAGGAGGTTGTCGGCCGCCTTGCCACCCTCCGGCGCGGACTTGTAACCGTCGGCGAAGGTCAGGGCGGCGCGCTCGAAGTCGCCGCGCACATAATAGGTCTCGCCCAGCCAGTACCGCGCATTCTCCGCCAGAGGATGGTCGGGATAGGTCTTGATGAAGCTGTCCAGGGCCGTTTCGGCCTGATCGAACCGGGCCGTCTTCAGCAGCGTGTAAGCCTCGTTATAGGCCTCGGCCGGCGACATCGCCGCGCCGGCGGGCGGCGTGGCCAGCGACGCCTGCCGGCTCCGCTGCTGCGCACCGGACGACGACGATCCCGCCCCCGCCGCCGGCGGCTGTCCGTTGACGCTGTCTGCGGGAGAGGTGCCGGCGTTGTCCAACTCGCTCAGCGGGATGGTTCCAAGCGAGCGTACCCCTTCCGGCAGCTTCCGCTCGTCCGGAGCAAGCTGGCTGCCGCCGGTCGCCCCTTCGCTGTTGAGGGCGCGCGCCACGTCGGAGGAGGGTTGCGGCCTGCCGTCCGGCCGCCCCTGCCGAGACTCCGCGGTGCCCGACTGCACCGGCCGGCCACGATTGGTGCCCTGTTCCAGCGCGGTCAGCCGGAAATCGACATCGGCGACGAGCTGATCCACCCGCGTGGTGACCTGCTGGACGGCATGGCGCGCCTGCTCCAGTTCCCCGCGCAGCGAGCGCAGATCGTCCTCCAGACCGGTCAGCCGTTCGTCGATGCGCGCCAACGCCGTGTTCGGGATCGAGCCGGCGGAGCCCGCGGAAGACTGCCCGGCAGCCGCAGCAGGCGCCGAGCCGGACGTGCCGCCGCGGTAGACCTCCCGCTGAAGATCCTGCAGCTCCCGGGTTAGCCGGTCGATCTGCGTCTCGAGGAACTCCACCCGCGCGTTCTGCGCAAACGCCGAGGCGGAAGCCATCATGAAGGCCGCGCCGATCAGCGACGCAAGGGCGCGGCCCGCGTTTCGGCTGGACATCGTCATCGCTCCGAAGCGTGCGGTTCGGGATTTACGGCTCTGCTCATCCGGCCCATCAGGGCACAGAATCCTGGCAAGAAAAAGGCGCCGGGCCGATACCGCTCGAAAGCGGCATGACGGCCCGGCGCCGGGTGTTCGCCGAGATTGTTTCGCAGATTACCGAACGACGGTGACCACGCGCCGGTTAAGACGCCAGGCCGCCTCGTTGGAACCCATAGCGTAGGGCCGCTCCTCGCCGTAGCTCACGGTCTCGACCCGGCTCGGGTCGATGCCGAGGCTGACGAGGTAGTCGCGCGCTGAATTGGCACGACGCTCGCCGAGAGCCAGGTTGTATTCGCGGGTGCCGCGCTCGTCGGCATGGCCTTCGACGACGACACGGACCGACGGATGACGCTTCAGCCAGGTCGCCTGGCGCTCCAGCGTCGAGCGTGCCTCCGCCTCCAGACCTGCCTTGTCGAAAGCGAAGAAAACGCGATCCCCGACGTTCGCGGCCAGATCGGCCTGCGAACCGGGCGTCACCGCGTCCGTTGCCGGCGCGGCCTGCTGCATCGCCGGCGCCGACGGCGGCGCCGCGGAGGTGGTCGACGTCGATCCCGACCCCGCGCCGGAAGTCGTCGCGGCCTCTTCGGGCGCTGTCTGGCAAGCCCCGAGCAACGCCACCGACGCGATGAGAGTCACAAAACGAATGTGCATAGTCCGCCTTTCCTTATGGGACGATAGTCACAGGACACAACCCTGCAAGCACCCTAACGAATACTTTCAGTGGCATATGCAAAGAGGTGTTAAGGACCGTGAAATAAAGCGGAACTTCACCTCGAAGGCGGCACTATAGTGGCGATAAATCAACGAAGCAAGGGGGACCAAGCGGGGTCCGAGGCGTCCATCGGCGTATCTATCTGCCGCTCGTTGTAGCCGGTGATGTCAACGGAATAGAGTCGGACCGAGCCGGACCCGCCCTGGGCGTCGAATCTCGACTGGCGGAAAAACATCAGCACCCGGCCATTGGGGGCCCAGGTCGGGCCCTCGACCCGGTAGCCGTCTGCCAGCAGCCGCTCGCCGGACCCGTCGGGCCGCATGATGCCTATGAAGAACTGCCCGCCCTCGATCTTCGTGAAGGCTATGTAGTCGCCCCGCGGCGACCATACCGGGGTGGCATAGCTGCCGTTGCCAAAGCTGATGCGACGCTGGTCGCTGCCGTCCGGCTTCATCACGTAGAGCTGTTGGCGGCCGCTGCGGTCCGAGTTGAAGACGATGGCCTCCTCATCCGGAGCGAAGCTCGGCGACACGTCGATCGCCGGACTGTTGGTAAGGCGCCGGCTCTGGCGCGTGCGCAGGTCCATCACGTGGACGTCGGAGTTGCCCTTGTCGGCGAGGCTCATCAGCACCTTGTTGCCGTCAGGGGAAAAGCGCGGCGCGAAGGTCATCGACGGAAAGTCACCGACCAGTTCCTGGCGGCCCGTATCGATGTTGAACAAGTAAACGCGCGGCCTGTCGTCCTGATACGACAGGAACGTGATCATGTCCGCTGCCGGTGAGAAGCGCGGCGTCAGCACGAGATTGCGGCCGTCGGTCAGGAAACGGTGATTGGCGCCGTCCTGGTCCATGATGGCGAGGCGCTTCACCCTCCGGTTTCGCGCCCCACTCTCGGCGACATAGACGATGCGGGTGTCGAAATAGCCGCGCTCGCCAGTCAGCCGCTCGTAGATGTCGTCGGCGATGATGTGGGCGATGCGGCGCCAGTTGCGCTCGACCGTCGAATAGGCGAGCCCCTTCATCTGCTGCTCTGCGACCACGTCCCACAGGCGGAACTCCACCCTCACCCGGCCATCCTGCGTGTTCTGCATGCGCCCGTGCACCAGCGCCTGAGCGCCGATCACGCGCCAGTCGGCGAAGCGCGGCTGGACGTTGAACGCATCGGTACTCTGGATGAACGCCTCGGGGTCGACAGGCTTGAACAGACCCGAATTCCGCAGGTCGCTGGTGATCACTTCGGCGACGTTGCGGCCGAGTTCTCCGCCGGATGGCGCATCCCCCGTGAAGTCGACTATGGCGATCGGCAGCGGCTCGACCTGGCCACGGGTGATGTCGATCTGCAGCTCCGCCCGCGCCGGCGCGACGACTGCCAGGACGGCCAATGCGGCGGCGGCGGCCTGCGCCAGGCGGCGGGGTGTCTGTTGAAACGTCATGATCCGAACATGTCCTTTGGATTGAATCGGAGGTTCATCACCTGCCACTGGTCGAACTTCTTCTCCGGGACCCGCAGCGGGCTGCATCTCAGGACCGCGCGGCGGGCACTCTCCGCCACCGTGCGGAAGAACGGGTCGGCCTGCATGCGCGACATATTCTGGATGCTGGCATCGCGAACCGATCCGTCGCGGTTCATCTCGACCCGGATCTCGACGTTCATGTCCTCGATGCCCTTGGCCCCGATCGGCACGATCCAGCAGCGCTGGATCTGCGCCCGGATGAAATCCAGTTCGCTTACCGTCAGGGGCTGGTCGGGCCGGTGCGGGACGCGGCTGTCCGAGGTGCGGGTTTCCGGCTCGGGAGCGGCCGACGCCTCCTGCTCATCCTCCCGCTGCGCCACCCGCTCCTTGATCCTGTTGAGCGAGTTCAGCACCTGCGCGAAGTCGGTCGCGGCCTCGGGCTTCTTCTCGGCCTGCTGGGGCGGCTCGGGTTCTTTCGGCTCCGGCTTCTTCTCCGCCTGCTTGGGCGGCTCGGGCTTCGGCGGCTGCGGCTTCTCCGCAGGCTTCGGGGGCGCCTTCGCTTCCGGCTCGGGCTCGGGCTTCGGCTTCACCTTCGCCTGCGGCTCGGGCGGCGGCGGCGGAAGGCTCGCCACCTTCCGCTGCACCGGCTCCGGCGGCGGCGGCACCGGATCGGGCTTCCGCACCGGCGCGAGTTCGGGCTCGGGTGCGACCGCGGGCGCCGGCGCAGGAGGCGGCGGCGCCGGCCGCGCCGCCTGCCTGGGCTCGGGCGCCTCGGCCTCCTTCACCGGCTTCGGAGGCGGCGCATTGGTCTTGTCCGCCAGCGTGACGATATCCACGATGATCGGCCGGTTTGTCGGTTCCTCATAGCTCATCAGCGCCGGCAGCCCGACGTACGCGAGCGTGATGACCGCGACATGCATCGCTGCGGAAACGGCCACCGGCCCGCGCATCGGTTACGGAGCTCCCTGCCGGCGGCCGTTCGGCACGTCCGTCGCATTCGGCAGCTCGGCGACCAATGCCACGCGGGTGAAGCCGGCCGCATTCACCAGCCCCATCACCTCCATCACCCGGCCGTAGGCGATCTTGCGGTCGCCGCGGACATAGATCCGGCTATCGGGCTTGTTGTCGGTGATCGCCCGCAGACGCGGCACCAGAGCCGCGGGTTCTATCTCGGTTTCCTGCAAGAACATCCGGCCTTCCGCATCGACGGTCACGACCAGCGGCTCGTCCTGATCGCTCAGGTTGTTCGCCTGCGTCTTAGGCAGGTCGACCGGCACGCCGACCGTGAGCAGCGGTGCCGTAATCATGAACACGATCAGCAGCACAAGCATGACGTCGACCAGCGGCGTCACGTTGATTTCGCTCATCGGGGCATAGCTGCGCAACCTGCCGCGGGAGCGGGGACCGGCACGTCCGTTGCCGAGAGAAACGGCCACGGTCAGCTCCGCTCGTCGATCTGCCTGGAGAGGATGGCGCCGAACTCGCCGCAGAACTGCTCGAGGCGGTCACCGTAGCGCCGGAGATCGCTCGCCAGCTTGTTATAGGCGACAACCGCGGGAATAGCCGCGACGAGGCCGAGTGCGGTGGCGAAAAGCGCCTCGGCGATACCGGGGGCGACAACCGCCAGGTTGGTCGCCTTGGTCGCCGCGATGGCCGTGAAGCTGTTCATGATACCCCAGACCGTGCCGAACAGGCCGACGAACGGTGCCGTGGAGCCGACGGTTGCGAGAAAGCCGAGCTGCGACTCCAGACGCTCCATCTCCCGGCCGATGGTGATGTTCATCACCCGCTCGATGCGCTCCTGCAGGCTGTCCACCGCCCGCTGCGACGACAACAGGCCCTTGCGTGTCGCCCGCCGCCATTCATGCATCGCGGCCGAGAAGACCGCCGCCATCGGATGGGTCGGGGAACTGCCGACGCGCTCGAACAGCTCTTCCAGCGACCCGCCGGACCAGAAGCGGTTCTCGAATTCCTCTGCCTCCCGGCGCAGCCGGCGCATGCGCGTGACCTTGTCGAATATGATGGCCCAGCACCACACCGAGGCGGCGATCAGCAGCAGCATGACGAACTTGACGATCGGATCGGATTGCCAGAACAGCCCCCAGACGGAGAGGTCGGCTGCGGCGGTGCCGGCGATGGACGCGGCTTCTACGGCGTTCGGTTCCATGGGCCTGCTATGTCGTGTTCCCTGCCTGAGGTTGAAGGGCACCCTCGAATGCAACGCGGATATCGGCGGGCAGCCGGGCCGGACGCACGTCCGACAGCCGGACGCAGACCAGCCGTATCAGCATTCGCACCAGTTCCCGCGCGTCATGCCACAGGCTCTGCGATACCTTCACCGACGAGCCACCGATCCCGACAATGCTGGTGCGAAGCTCAAGCAGTTCGTCGAGGTGCGCCGGGCTGAGGAAATCGATTTCGCATTGGCGCACGGCGAACACCAGCCCGTGCTCGCGCATCAGATGGCCCTGATCGAAACCGAGAAGGCGCAGCATCTCGGTGCGCGCCCGCTCGGCGAAGGACAGATAGCTCGCATGGTGCACCACCCCGCCGGCGTCGGTGTCGGCAAAATAGACGCGGATCGGCATCACGTGCACGCCATCGGTCAGGCGGCCTGAGGATCGGGCAGCCGCTTCAGGCATCGGCAGCCTCCTCCGCGGCAGCGCGCTCGAGCAGGTCGAGCTGGTCGGCCGAACGCCGCGGAACCGTCAGACCCAGGTGCCGATAGCCGAAATCCGCCATCATGCGACCCCTCAGGGTACGCTGGATCAGCCCCTGCTGGATCAGGAACGGCTCGATCACGTCCTCTATCGTGTCGCGCTGCTCCGACAGTGCCGCCGCCAGCGTCTCCACTCCGACCGGGCCGCCGCTGTACATTTCGGCGATGCAGTTGAGATAGCGCCTGTCCATCGCATCGAGGCCGAGGCCGTCGACCTCCAGCCGGTTCAGCGCGGCATCGGCGCGGCCCGCATCCACCGGCTGGTCCGCCGCGCCGTCGACCGCCGCGAAATCGCGCACCCGGCGCAGCAGGCGGACGGCCACCCGCGGCGTGCCGCGCGACCTGCGGGCGATTTCCCCCGCCCCCTCCGGCGTCACCACGAAGCCCAGCGCGCGCGCGCCGCGGCCGACAATCTCGGTCAGTTCCGGCACTTCGTAGAAGGACAGCCTGAGCGGAATGCCGAAACGCTCGCGCAGCGGCGTCGTCAGCAGCCCCGAGCGCGTCGTCGCGCCGACCAGTGTGAAGCGCGGCAGATCGATGCGCACCGAGCGAGCGGCCGGGCCCTCGCCGATGATGAGATCGAGCTGGAAATCCTCCATGGCGGGATACAACACCTCTTCCACGGCAGGATTGAGGCGGTGGATCTCGTCGATGAACAGCACGTCACGCGGCTGCAGGTTGGTGAGGATCGCTGCAAGATCGCCGGCACGAGCCACCACCGGCCCGGAGGTGGCCCGAAAGCCCACGCCAAGTTCGCGTGCGACGATCTGCGCCAGCGTCGTCTTGCCGAGGCCCGGCGGACCGTGGAACAGCACATGGTCGAGCGGTTCCCCGCGCCCGGAGGCCGCCGAGATGAATACTTTCAGGTTCTCGCGCAGCCTGGCCTGACCGATGAAATCGGACAGCTGCTGGGGACGCAGGGCCGGATCCCCGCCCTCGTCGCCGGCCGCGCCCGGCGCCACCAGCCTGTCCGGGGCCGAAATCACCGGTGAAGCTCCTGCAGCCCGGCGCGGATCAGGGTTTCGGCGGTGGCCTCGGCACCGAGCTTCCGGCTCGCTGCGGCGACCACGCCGAACGCCTCGCTGCGACCGAAGCCGAGGTTGACCAGCGCCGATACCGCGTCCCCGACCGCCATATCACCGGAGGCACCCTCGGCAACGGTGCCGCGGCGGCCGCCGGCAGCCTGCAGCACCGAGGCAGGCATCGCCCCGGCCTTGTCCTTCAGCTCGTTGACGATGCGCTGGGCCAGCTTGCCGCCGACGCCCTGCGCCCGCGACACAGCAGCCCTATCCTGCGCCGCCACCGCCTGCATCAGTTCGGTCGGCGACAACACGCCCAGCACCGCGAGCGCCACGCGCGCGCCCACGCCCTGCACCGTCATCAGTAGCCGGAACCAGTCGCGCTCGGCCGTGGTGGAAAAGCCGTACAAGTGAATGTGGTCCTCACGGACGTGGGTCTCGATCAGCAGCGTCACCGCCTCGCCCGGCGCAGGCAACGCCGACAGCGTGCGCGCCGGACAGAAGACCAGATATCCGACGCCGCGCACGTCGACGACGACCCCGTCCTCGTCCACCGAATCGACCAACCCGGCCAGCCTGGCGATCACCGCGCCGCCCTCAGTTCCCCGGCCAGGCCGCGGCTCGCGGCGGTCTGCACGTGATGCGCGTGGCACAGCGCCGTGGCCAGTGCATCGGCCGCATCGGGGCTGTCGAGATGCGCGCCGGGCAGCAGCGTGCGCACCATCATCGCCACCTGCGCCTTCTGCGCATGGCCATAGCCGACCACCGCCTTCTTGATCTGCATCGCGCCGTATTCGAACACCGCGACGCCGGCCTCGGCCGGCGTCAACAACACGACGCCGCGGGCCTGCCCCAGGCGCAGCGTCGTATCCGGGTTCTTGTTAACGTAGGTTTCCTCGACCGCCGCATGATCGGGCCGGTAGGTCGCGATCACCTGGGCCAGCCCCGCATGCAGCTGCACCAGCCTGTCCGGCATCTGCAGGGAACTGTCGGACCGCACGACGCCGTCCGCCACATGGGAAATGCGGTTCCCCCGGATGTCGAGCACGCCCCAGCCGGTATTGCGCAGGCCGGGATCCAGGCCGAGGACGCGCATCACGCGCTCAGTCTCTCCATGACCTCTTCGGCCATGCTGAAGTTGGAGGCGACGTGCTGTACGTCGTCGGAATCCTCCAGTGCTTCCATAAGCCGGAACAGGGTTTCCGCGGTGTCCCCGTCGACGACGATCTCGGCCTGGGAGCGCCAGTCGAGCCGCGATTCCTCCGGGGCGCCGAAGCGACTCTCCAACGCATCGCGCACCTCGCTGAGATCGTCCGGCGCGCAGGTGACCTCATGGCCGAAGTCGCCCGATTCCACGTTCTCGGCGCCGCCCTCGAGCGCCGCCTCGAACATCTCCTCGGCGCCCGCAGCGTCCGCCGGGTAACGGATCAGGCCGATACGGTCGAACATGAAACTGACGCTGTTGGTCTCGCCCAACGTGCCGCCATGCTTGCTGAAGGCGGCACGTATCTCCGACGCGGTCCGGTTGCGGTTGTCGGTGAGCGCCTCGATGATGATCGCCACGCCGCCGGGACCGTAACCTTCATAGCGCACCGACTCGTAGGCCGTGTCCCCATCGCCGCCGGTGGCCTTCTTGATCGCCCGCTCGATGTTGTCCTTCGGCATGTTCTGCGCCTTCGCGGCCTGGATGGCCGCGCGCAGCCGCGGATTCATGTCCGGATCGGGCAACCCTTCCTTGGCGGCGACGGTTATCTCCCGTGCCAGCTTGGCGAACTGCTGGGCACGCTTCTTATCCTGCGCGCCCTTCCGGTACATGATGTTCTTGAATTGTGAGTGGCCTGCCATGGCTCTTCGATTCCGTCGTCTAACGGTCCAAGTAATGCACCGTTCGCGGCAACTTATACCATATCTGGTGGGTTTCGGTATCTCGGTCAGGGCTCGCAATGCCGCAGGCAGCCATTACGTGAAGCTTGACCGAGAATACGGCAATTTTTCGACGGCGGCGGCCCTCGCGGGCCGCGGAAGGCAACCCCTACCATGAAACTGCCGCGCCCCGATCGCGCCACACTGAAGGAAACCGGCGGATTCCTCGCCTTCGTCTGGCGCCGCATGCTGAACGATAACTGCCCGCAGATGGCAGGCAGTCTCAGCTTTACCTCGCTGCTGGCTCTGGTGCCGCTGACCACCATCGCCTTCGCGATGTTCGCCGCCTTTCCGGTGTTCCGGGCACAGCGCGAGCAGATCCGCGACTTCGTGATCGACAACTTCATCCCGGGGGCGGTCGACAACGTCCAGAGCCATCTCGACGCCTTCGTCAACAACGCCGGAAGCCTCACCTCTATCGGTATCCTGTTCCTCGGCGTCACCGCGGTCCTGTTGCTAGTCTCGATCGAGACCGCCCTCAACACCATCTTCCGCGTCGCGCAGCCGCGCCCTACGATCAACCGCATCCTCGTATACTGGGCAGTGCTCACCCTGCTGCCGCTGCTGGTCGGCACCAGCTTCTCCATGTCCGCCTATCTGCAGACCCAGACGCGGGCGGTGGAAGCCATCGGCGGCGACCTCGACACTTTCGGCTACCTGCTGCGCGGGCTGCCGGCCCTGCTGTTGGTCACGGCTTTTACGCTGGTCTTCAAGATCGTCCCGAACCGCCCGGTGCAATGGAAATACGCGGTCCTCGGCGGCACTATGGCCGGCCTCGCCTTCGCGGCGCTGCGCCGGGGATTCGGGACATATCTGGTCTACTTCCCGACCTACGAAGCGGTCTACGGCGCACTTGCGACGCTGCCGATCCTGATGGTGTGGATGTACATGTCCTGGCTGGTCGTGCTCGCCGGCGCCAGCCTCACGGCGGCGTTGCCGGAATGGCGCAGCCGGCACCAGGATCGCGAGATCACGCGCGGCGAGCGGATCGCGCTGGCCGTCGATCTGCTGGGTCTGCTCGCGCGCGCCAGCCGAAACGGAGGACCGCTCGGCTACGAGACCATCGTCGACAACAGCCGAATGAGCGATTCCTCGGTGCACGACGTCTTGTGCGAACTGCGCCACGCAGGCTACGTCGCCGCCGTCGGCGCAGAGGAGGCTTGGGTGCTGGCGCGCGATCTGGGGTCGGCGACGGTCTATGACCTGCTGCAAGATCTCGGCATCGCCACGCCGACCGGCGAAGACGACGCAGCGCCACTCGGCCGTACCCTCTCAGCGGCCGATCACGCCAGCCGCGAGCATCTCGGCAGGCCGCTCTCCCAGGTAGTCGAACATCGCTCCGCAGAGCCTGTGCTCTCCGCCGCCCAGTAATGCCGCCCAGTAATGCCGCCCGGCAATGCCGCCCGACAAAGCCGCCGGTAACGGCGGTCAGGGGGCGCCGGTGCCCGGCATGGCCTGCGCCAGCCGCCCGCCCAGGCGGAGCGGCTCGACCTTTCGCGCGAGACCCGTCGCGTCGTCGGTCTCCACGAACAGGCCGCACAGGGTGGCCTCTCCCTGTGCGGGCGTCATCCGCCCGGACGGCATCTGCGTCAGGAAGCGCCGCAAGGATTCCTGCTTGCTCATGCCGATCACCGAATCGTAGTCGCCGCACATGCCGGCATCGCTCTGGTAGGCGGTGCCGCCGGGCAGAACCTGCCAGTCCGCGGTCGGGATATGGCTGTGGGTGCCGACCACCAGCGACACACGCCCGTCGAGATGGTGGCCCATCGCCACCTTCTCGCTGGTCGCCTCGCCGTGGAAATCCACCACGGCGGCGGCAACGGTGTCGCCGAGCCGATGCGCCCTGAGGATCCTTTCCATCGCCGCGAATGGATCGTCCAGCGACTCCATGAACACTCGCGCCAGCATGTTGACGACCAGTACCTTGCGGCCGTCGCGGGCCGGAAACACGCCGAAGCCCCGCCCCGGCGTGCCCGGCGGAAAATTCTCCGGTCGCAGTATGCGGGGCTCGGCGGTGATCTGGGTGATCAGTTCACGCTGCGCCCACACGTGATTGCCCGTGGTGACGACATCGGCGCCGGCCTCGAACATGTCCTGCGCCAGCTTCATCGTGATGCCGAAGCCGTGGGCCGCGTTCTCGCCGTTGACCACGACGAAATCGATGGCTAGCCGGCTCCGCAGGTCCGGAAGTGCGGCGAGCAGGGCGTCCCGGCCACTGCGTCCGACGACGTCACCGCAAAAAAGCAGTCTCACGAGGCCACGCTTCCCGCTGCGTGGCGTCGGTCTGCCCGGCAGTCGATGGCTTCCTTCTCAGTCACCACCCAGTCGAGCGGCTGGTCGCGCTCATCAACCGGAACACGTTCTATTTCCTGCAGCGCGTAGGCCGCGCCGACAGTAAGCGTCGGCTGCGCCTTGCGCAGCGCCGCCAGGGTGCGGTCGTAGTACCCTGCGCCGTATCCGATCCGACCGCCGCGACGGTCGAAGGCAAGCAGCGGCACGATCAGCAGGGTCGGTACCAGGATCGCCGCCTCGGGTCCGGGCTCGGAGGTGCCGAACCGCCCCCGCACCATGGCGTCGCCGTGGCGCCACCGGCGGAAGCCCAGTGGCTGCCCCGGGGGCGGCGTCACCGGCAACGCACAGTCCCAGCCGCTGGCGGCGAGCCGAACCAGCGTCGGGCGTACGTCGATCTCGTCGCCGATCGGCCAGAAGCCGGCGACCACGCGGACACCTGTCGCGTGCTCGGCGACCTGCGGCAGGATCGATTCGAAATGGCGCAGGAGCTCCGCGGCCACGACCTCGCCGTCGAGGGCTGCGATACCCTCCTTGCGTCGCCGAAAAGCGTCGGCGCGCAGCAATGCCTTGTCTTCTGTACGGGTCACTATGCTCTGGGCTGGCAACAGGGCTGGCAGACGGAGCCATCGCGGCCGGTGGCAATGCATGTCCTCTGTGGCCTGCTTGTGCAGGTGGGCGCCGTTGTACCGAGACCACGATCTCGGCAGGGACAGCTCCCTGGAGAACGTCTCAGCCCCAGGGACGATAAAGCCTGTCGCACCGGACAGCCCCGTCTGAGGCTATAGTTAAGCGCCTTCGAGGCGCGCTACAATATCCTCGATGCGTCCGGCCACCCGTTCGATGGCGCGCGCCGCGGCGTCTTCGTCGGCGGCACGTTGCGCCGCCCCCCGGTCGCGGTCGACCGCCTGACGAAGCTGCTGGTTCTCCCGCCGAGCGTCGCCGAGCTCGTCGGCCAGCAACAGGGCCGTCAGAACCAGCAGGCGCGCCTCGCCAACCTTGCCCACGGCCGCCTGCAACTCGGCGACCCGGCGATCGACATGCTGCGCCAGCTCGATGAGATGCGGCTCCTGGCCGTCGTCGCAGGCAACCGGATAGTTGTTGCCGCCGATGGTGAGCGTGACCTGCGCCACCTAATCCTCTCCCAGCACCTGCTGTAGCCGGGCGATCGCCTTGTCGAGGCGGATCGCTACCGTGCCGGTGCGCCGCTGGAGCTGGTCGTACTGCTGGCGCAGTTCGTCAAGCTCCGTCTGCGCCGAACCCTCGTCATCTTCTCCTGGCGTCGTCACGACGGCTGCTTCGAGCCGTGCAACCGCCACCTCCAGTCGGGCTGTCGCGTCGCGCACCTGACCCATCCGCCGTCAATCCTTGGAATTCTTCGGAAGTCGTCTCAACGACCGCGCGTAAGTAGCCGGAGCATAGTGGGAATTGCTCCAAATCGTCAACAAAGCCGCGGCGATAGCTTGTTGACGGCGCATGAGCGGCGATGCATTTTGCCGCGCACCGCGCCGCCTATCCCGCCAGGCGCGTTTTCAGGTTTTTCCCAATAAGGCGCGAGGGGCGCAATGATCTCAAGCCGAGCCACCCCCGCGGCCGACCATCGCGAGATGGCGAACGCGATCCGGTTTCTCGCGGCCGACGCGGTCGAGCGCGCGAAGTCCGGTCATCCCGGCATGCCGATGGGCATGGCGGACGTCGCCACCGTGCTTTTCACGCGGTTCCTGAAATACGATGCAGCGGCGCCGCGCTGGCCCGACCGCGACCGCTTCGTGCTGTCGGCCGGGCACGGCTCGATGCTGCTCTACTCGCTGCTCTACCTCACCGGCTACGAGGGCATGACGATCGACGAGCTGCGCAACTTCCGCCAGTTCGGCAGCAAGACTCCCGGCCATCCCGAGGTCGAGGCGCATCCCGGCATCGAGACCACTACCGGCCCGCTCGGTCAGGGCCTCGGCAACGCGGTCGGGCTCGCGCTGGCGGAGCGCATCCTGGCCGCGCGCTTCGGCGACGACCTAGTCGATCACTATACCTATGCCATCGTCGGCGACGGCTGCCTGATGGAGGGAATCAGCCACGAAGTCGCCTCGCTCGCCGGCCACCTCAAGCTGGCCAGGCTGATCGTCCTGTTCGACGACAACCGCATCTCCATAGACGGTCCGACATCTCTGGCCGAGAGCGACGATACGCAGGCGCGCTTCCGCGCCTACGGATGGGACGTCAGCGCGGTCGACGGCCACGACCCCGAGGCCGTGGCGGCTGCCATCGCAACGGCACGGGACACCGACCGGCCGTCGCTGATCGCCTGCCGTACCACGATTGGTTTCGGCGCGCCGAAACTGGCCGGTACCGCGGCGACCCACGGCTCGCCCCTCGGCGCCGAGGAGATCGCCGGCGCGCGCGCGGCGCTCGGCTGGCCGTACCCGGCCTTCGAGGTGCCGGAGCATGTGCTGGGCGCATGGCGCGCGGCCGGCGCCGCCGGCACCGAGAGCCGCGAGGCGTGGGAAAAGCGCCGCCTCGGACATTCCCGCTGCGCCGAGTTCGACGGCGCCATGGCCGGCGAAATTCCGGAGGCCGCGCACGCGGCGCTCCGCACCGTCACCGGGAGTTTCGTCGCCGAGAAGCCGAAGCTGGCGTCCCGTCAGTCGTCCAACAAGGTGCTCGACGCGCTCGTTCCGGCATTTCCGGGGCTGCTCGGCGGCTCCGCGGACCTCACCGGCTCCAACGGCACCTACGTCAAGGGCACGAAGGCCGTCGCGCCGGGGGACTATGCGGGCCAGTACGTGCACTATGGCGTGCGTGAGCACGGCATGGCGGCGGCGATGAACGGCATCGCGCTGCATGGCGGCCTGATCCCCTATTCCGGCACTTTCCTTGCCTTCGCCGACTACGGCCGGCCGGCGATCCGGCTCGCCGCCCTGATGCACCAGCGGGTCATCCACGTGATGACGCACGACTCCATAGGACTCGGCGAAGATGGTCCCACGCATCAGCCCGTGGAACATCTCGCGTCTTTGAGGGTCATTCCCAACGTGTGTGTATTTCGACCCGCCGATTCCGTGGAGACTGCCGAATGCTGGGCGCTGGCGCTGGAGCGCAGCGGCGGACCCAGCGTGCTGGCGCTTACCCGGCAGGGACTGCCCGCCCTCCGCGAGGAGGCGGGGGAGAACCTGTCGGCACGCGGCGGCTACGTCATCCGCGAAGCCTCGGGTCCGCGGAAGGCGACGCTGCTCGCCACCGGCTCCGAGGTCTCGCTAGCCTGCGAGGCGCGAGACGTGCTGGAAGGCGAAGGCATCCCGACCGCGGTGGTCTCGATGCCGTGCTGGGAGCTGTTCGACGCCCAGGAGGCCGATTATCGCGCCGCGGTGCTCGGCGAGGGCGTGCGGGTCGCGGTGGAGGCGGCGGTGTCGTTCGGCTGGGACCGCTACATCGGTCCGGCCGGGGCTTTCGTCGGTATGGCCGGCTTCGGTGCGTCGGCACCGTATTCGGAACTGTACGCACATTTCGAAATCACGCCGGCTGCCGTCGTGACTGCAGTAAAGCAGCGCCTGTAACGGCCGGAATCTGGCAAGGAGGAGGTCCCGCATGCCCGCCAACGTGTTCATCAACGGCTTCGGCCGCATCGGTCGTCTGGTTTTACGCGCTATCGCCGAAGGCAAGCGCGGCCGCGATATCAACGTCGTCGGCATCAACGACCTCGGGCCGGTCGAGACCAACGCCCACCTGTTCCGCTACGACTCGGTGCACGGCCGGTACGCCGGCGAGGTCAAGACCACGAAGGACAGCATCGACATCGGCATGGGCCCGATGACGGTGACGGCGGAGCCGGACCCGGCGAAGCTGCCACTGAAGAAGCTGAAGACCGACATCGTGCTGGAATGCACCGGCCGCTTCACCACGCGCGAGTCCGCGGAGGAACTGTTGAAGGCCGGCGCCAGGCGGGTGCTGGTCTCCGCCCCCGCGACCGGCGTCGAGCGGACCGTCGTCTACGGCATCAATCACGAGACGATCGACAAGGCCGACACGGTTGTCTCCAACGCTTCCTGCACCACCAACTGCCTGGCTCCACTCGCCTGGGTGCTGCACCAGGCCTTCGGCATCGAGCGCGGCTTCATGACCACGGTGCACGCCTATACCTCGGACCAGCGGCTGCAGGACGCGCTGCACGGCGACCTGCATAGGTCGCGCGCGGCGGCGCTGTCGATGATCCCGACCTCGACCGGTGCGGCGCGCGCGGTCGGGCTCGTGCTGCCCGAGCTGAAGGGAAAGCTGGACGGCACCTCGATCCGCGTGCCGACGGCGAACGTCTCGGTCGTCGACCTCAAGGCCGTGGTGTCGAAGCCGACCAGCGTCGAGGCCGTCAACGAGGCGCTGAAGAAGGCGGCGCGCGGCAAGCTGAAGGGCGTGCTCGCCGTCAACGAAGAGCCGCTCGTCTCGATCGACTTCAACCACATCCCGGCCTCCTCCACCGCGGACCTGCCGCAGACGGCGGTGGTCGACGGCACGCTGGTACGAGTTATGTCCTGGTACGACAACGAATGGGGCTTCTCCAACCGGATGGTGGACACCGCCGTCTACATGGCGAAGCAGCTCGGCAAGTAGGAGACGTCGGGTCGTGGACCTTGCCGCCCGCGCGGTTGTGGTCCACGGCCTCGAGGATGCCTGCGCCGCCCTCGCCGCGGCGCGCGAACTCGGCGTTCCGGTCGCGTTGTGGAGCGCGCCGGGCGCCGGCCGCTACGCCGGGGCCGGATGGTTCGCGGCGCTGGTCGCGGAGGCGGAGGTGGCGGAGCCAGGCATGACCTTCACGGCAGTCCTCGATTGCGGTGACGATGCCGGCGCGGCTTCCGCTGCCCTGCGCAGCGGCATCCGCTGCGTGCGCTACGCCGGCACGCACACCGTGCGCCGCAAGCTGGAGGACATAGCAAGCCGGCTCGGCGCCGAAATCGTCCCCCGCCGGCCGGAATGTTTCGACCCGCATAGCGCGAGGGAACCTGCCTCCGACCTGCGGGTTTGGTTGCAAAGGCCCTGACCGGCAGTTACATCCAACATCGTCCAAACCCCAATCCAAGAGAGGCGGACTCATGCGGATCAGCCAGCGTGTAAAGAAGATCCTCAGCTACTATGAAAGCGACAATCCGGGAACCAAGGCGAACCTCGCCCGCATCCTGTCGCACGGTAAGCTGGGCGGCACCGGCAAGCTGGTGATCCTGCCGGTCGACCAGGGTTTCGAACACGGCCCTGCACGGAGCTTCGCTCCCAACCCGGACGCCTACGATCCGCATTACCACTTCCAGCTTGCCGTCGACGCCGGCCTCTCCGCCTACGCCGCGCCGCTCGGCATGATCGAGGCAGGCGCCGACAGCTTCGCCGGCGCGGTTCCGACCATCCTCAAGGCCAACAGCGCCAACAGCCTGTCGACCACCAAGGACCAGGCCGTCACCGCCTCGGTCGGCGACGCGCTCCGCCTCGGCTGCTCGGCCATCGGCTTCACCATCTATCCCGGTTCGGAAGACCAGTTCGAGATGATGGAGGAGATCCGCGAGCTTGCGGAGGAGGCGAAGGCCGCCGGCCTCGCAGTGGTGATTTGGTCCTATCCGCGCGGCGGGCCCCTCACGAAGGAGGGCGAGACCGCGCTCGATGTCTGCTCCTACGCCGCCCATATGGCGGCGCTGCTCGGCGCGCACATCATCAAGGTGAAGCCGCCGACCGACCAACTGTTCCTCGACGCGGCGAAGAAGGTCTACGAGAAGCAGGGCATTCCGCTGAAGTCGATGAAGGAGCGCATCCAGGATGTCGTGAAATCGTGCTTCAACGGCAGGCGGCTGGTGGTGTTCTCCGGCGGCGAGGCGAAGGATCTGCCCGGCTTCCTCGACGAGATCCGCCAGATCCGCGACGGCGGCGGCAACGGCTCGATCATCGGCCGGAACACCTTCCAGCGGCCGAAGAAAGAGGCCGTGGAAATGCTCGACACCATCATCAGCATCTATCAGGGCAAGGCCTGAGGCAGCGCGAAGATGGCCGACGCACCCGGTTGCCGGGTCTATCTGATCACGCCCGAGCGGCTGGAGCCGTCGGCTTTCGCCGACGAGCTCGCCAGGGCGCTCGACGGTGGCGACGTCGCCTGCGTGCAGCTTCGCCTGAAGAACGTCGATGCCGACGCGGTGCGGCGAGCCTGCGATGCGCTGTTGCCGGTGGCGCAGTCACGCGACGTCGCCTTCATCCTCAATGACGACCCGACGATCGCCGCCGAGTGCGACTGCGACGGCGTGCACATCGGCGAGGAGGATACGCCCTATCCCGAAGCGCGCCGCATCATGGGCGACGATGCCATCGTCGGCGTGACCTGCGGCGATTCGGTGGACCGCGCCATGGCGGCCGGCGAAGCCGGTGCCGACTACGTCGCCTTCGGCGCGTTCTTCCCCAGTCCGACCAAACCCGGCCGCAAGAACTTCCCGACATCGGACCTGCTGGTGCACTGGAGCGGCATGGCGACCGTTCCCTGCGTCGCCATCGGCGGCATCACGGCGGACAACTGCGGATCGCTGGTCGCGGCAGGGGCGGACTTCCTCGCCGTCGTCTCCGCGGTGTGGAGCCATCCCGACGGGCCAGGCGGCGGCGTAAAGGCGCTCAACGAGGCGATCGCGAGGACCCTTCCCTAGCCTTCCGCGCGCGTTGCCACTCCCCCGGCAAGCTGATAATTTCCGCGCCTCCCGGCCAGCCGGGTCGTCGCAGCCCCCTTTCGCCAAGCCCGCGGCCAAGGAGCCGTCCCGCGCCATGAAGATCAACGGCAACGAGATTCGTCCCGGCAACGTCATCGAACACAAGGGGCGACTGTGGCGCGCCGTGCGCACCCAGCACACCCAGCCCGGCAAGGGCGGCGCCTACATGCAGGTCGAACTGAAGGACCTGATGGACGGCACGAAGCTGAACGAACGCTTCCGTTCCTCCGAAACCGTCGAGCGCATCCGCCTGGAGCAGAAGGAGCACCAGTACCTTTTCTCCGAGGGCGACATGCACACCTTCATGGACATGGAGACGTTCGACCAGGTGGCGGTGTCGAGCGAGGTGATCGGCGAGGACCGCGTGCCGTTCCTGCAGGAGGGAATGGTGGTCACCATCGAAAGCTACGAGGGCAAGCCGATCGAGGTCGAACTGCCCGAGCATGTGGTGCTCGAGATCGTCGAGGCCGACGCGGTGGTGAAAGGCCAGACCGCGTCGTCTTCCTACAAGCCGGCCAAGCTGGAGAACGGCGTGCGCATCATGGTGCCCCCGCATATCGGGTCGGGCACCCGCGTCGTGGTCAACACCTACGACGCATCATACGTCGAACGCGCGAAGGACTAGCACCCTGTCTGGAGCCATCATCTCCCGCCGCTCCGCCATCATCACGGTGATGGCGGGCGCGGCGCAGAAAGCCGCCCGCGGACTGATCCGCGACTTCGGCGAGGTCGAACAGCTTCAGGTCTCGGTCAAGGGACCGGCCGACTTCGTCTCCGCGGCGGACCTGCGCGCGGAACGGACGCTGCGTGCGGAGCTTTCGCGCGCACGGCCCGCCTTCGGCCTGCTGATGGAGGAGCAGGGCGAGACGAAGGGCAGCGACGACGCCAACCGCTGGATCGTGGACCCGCTCGACGGCACCACCAATTTCCTGCATGGCATCCCGCACTTCTGCATCTCCATCGCGCATGAGAGCGAGGGCCGCATCGTCGCCGGCGTCGTCTACGACCCGCTGCGCGACGAGACCTTCTGGGCCGAGAAGGGCGTCGGCGCCTATCTGAACCGCAACCGGCTGCGCGTCTCGGGGCGCAAGAAGCTGGGCGAGGCAGTGTTCGCCACCGGCATCCCCTTCGCCGACATGCCGGACCAGGACCGCTTCCTGCGTACGCTGGCGGCGGTGATGCCCGCCACCGCCGGGGTCCGGCGGCAAGGCTCCGCCGCCCTCGACCTCGCCTATGTCGCGGCGGGACGCTACGAAGCGTTCTGGGAATACGGGCTCAAGCCCTGGGACATCGCGGCAGGGGTATTGCTGGTCCAGGAGGCCGGCGGGTTCGTCTCCGAGATCGGCGGCCGGCCCCGGCAGCACGGCCATGTGCCGGAGAACGGCGACGTCCTCGCCACCAACACCGATCTGCACGAGCCGGCGCAGAAGCTGCTGAAAGCGGCGCACACACCCTGAAGCCCGCCGCGCGCCGACCCAAACCGGTTGTGACCGGCGCATACCATGGGCTATTGTTCTGTCGCATATGCGTTTTTCGTCGATGAAGCGGGGCAAGACGAAACCGAAAATGGGTGTCTCGGCGGAGACCTTCACACCGGACGGCCGTCTCGGGGCTGTCGCGGGGACCAGCCGCGCGCGGGGGGCTCTGTTGCTGGTCGCAACGCTCGCGGTCGCCGGAACTTCCGGCGCCGTGCGGGCGCAGGATACCGTTTATATCGGCGGCACCTCCACCAGCGTCGAAGTGAACCTCGACGTCCTCGACGCGCGTGCCAAAGGTATCGAACTCCTGCGGCCGCCGCCGCCATCGCCGCCGCAGTCCCGCCTGCTGGTCGGCGACGGCGCCGCGCGCGAAAGCATCACACTCACGCCACCGAACGGTAGCGGCTCATTCTCGGGACTGACACCGCCACGCTCCGCCATGCTGACGCCGCCGCGGCGGAGCGAACCGGCCCCGCCACCGCGCCTCGCCGAACCGGCGCCTGCCGCCGCGGCTGCCCGGCTGGCTGCACCACCGCCCAGGCCCGCGACTGCGCGTCCAGCCCCTATCGCACCCACGCCGGAGAGCGCACCGCCACCGCAGGTCGCTTCCGTCAATCCGGCACCGCGGCAATCGACGCAGCGCGCGCCGGCGGCGCAGCCGCCCGCAGTCGATATGCCCCCCCCCACCCCGTCGACCCGCGTACCCGAACCGCCGGCCGCTCCGCCGCGCCCGGAGACGCAGCGTGAACCGGCGGCCCAGCCTCCCGCGGCGACCGGCAGGCAGGCAGATCCAGCGCCGATGCAGACGGCGCATATGCAGGGTGCCGCGGCGTTGAGCAGCGGACAGGCCTTGCGGATCCGCTTCGCAGCGAACGAGTCGAAGCTGCCGACTTCCGCGGAAACCGATCTCAAGGCGCTCACCTCGCGGCTCGAGCAGGACAGCAGCGCGCGACTGCAGCTCATGGCCTATGCCTCCGGCTCCGCCGAAACCGCCAGCCGTGCCCGCCGTACCTCGTTGGCGCGAGCCTTGGCTGTGCGCTCGTTCCTGATCGACCAGGGCGTGCGCAGCACGCGCATCGACGTGCGGGCACTCGGCACCAACACCGACGGCGGGCCGTCAGACCGCGTCGACGTCAACGTCGTGAAGCGTTGACCGCGCCCTCGTGGACGACGGTCGAGCCGGCATAACCTGATATGACGAGCCCCCGCCCTTTCCTGATCCGGATGGTGATGTTCCTCATCGCCGTCACGATCGTGGGGGGGCTGCTGTTCGAAGGCCTGTGGCGCGCCTTCATGGCGAACCCGGCGCTCAACGGCCTGATCGTCGGCGTGCTGCTGCTCGGCATCATCTACAATTTCCGCCAGGTGCTACGCTTGGCCCCCGAGGTGACCTGGATCGAGACCTACCGCCGCGGCGAGCCCGGCCTGTCGGTCCAGCGGCCGCCGCAGCTGCTGGGCGCGATGGCGACCATGCTCGGCGAGCGCGGCACCCGCCTCAGCCTGTCCACAATGTCGATGCGGTCGCTGCTCGACGGCATCCAGTCGCGTCTCGACGAGTCGCGTGAGATCTCGCGCTACCTGATCGGCCTGCTGATCTTCCTTGGCCTGCTCGGCACCTTCTGGGGCCTGCTGGAGACGGTCAGTTCCGTCAGCGACGTCATTGCCGGCCTGTCCGTCGGCGCCGGCGCGGAAGCGACCGCCGTCTTCTCCGAACTGAAGGAGAATTTCCGCGCGCCACTGTCCGGCATGGGCACCGCCTTCTCGTCCTCGCTGTTCGGCCTGGCGGGCTCGTTGGCGCTCGGCTTCCTCGACCTGCAGGCCGGGCAGGCGCAGAACCGCTTCTACAACGATCTTGAGGAATGGCTTTCCAGCTTGACCCGACTGTCTTCGGGCAGCATCGGGGGCGATGGCGACCATTCAGTGCCTGCCTACGTGCAGGCACTGCTGGAGCAGACGGCCGAGAACATGGAGTCGCTGCAGCGCATCCTCGAACGCGGCGAGGAGAGCCGCATCACCGCCAACGCCAGCGTGGTCAACCTGACGGAACGGCTGAGTACCCTGACCGACCAGATGCGCACCGAGCAGAACCTGCTGGTCAAGTTGGGCGAGAGCCAGATCGAGCTGAAATCGCTCCTCAGCCGGCTATTGGAGGAAGGCAGCTCGGGGGGTATGGACGAGGCGACACGCAACCATATCCGGAACATCGAGTTCTACGCTGCCCGCATCACCGAGGACGCCCAGGCGGGACGCGAACAGGTGGTGCGGGAAATTCGAAACGAGATCAAGGTATTGTCCCGCACGATTGCTGCCGCTGCGGATTCCGCCGGGCGCTGACGGGCGGCCCTCGCGGGCCGAAACAGCAGGATGTCCATAGCCAGCCGCTCCCGACGCGACAACAACATCTGGCCGGGCTTCGTCGACGCCCTCGCCACGCTGTTGATGGTGCTGATCTTCCTGCTGCTCGTCTTCGTGATGGCGCAGGTCTTCCTCAACGAGGCGCTGCTCGGCCGGGACGCGGCGCTCGACCGGCTCAACAACCGGATCGACGAACTCGCCGAAATGCTGGCGCTGGAGCGCGAAACCTCGGCCGACCTGCGGCTCAACGTCACCCAGCTGTCCGCCCAGCTCCAAGAGACCACGGAGACACGAGACCAGTTGCAGTCGCGCTTCTCGACACTGCAGGAGACGCTGTCGGAGGTGCGCTCCGATCGGGATCGCATCTCGGCAGAACTCGCCCGGCTGCGCTCCGAGCAGGAGTCGCTCGGCGACCAGCGCTCCAGCCTGCTGACGGAACGGCAGTCGTTGCAGGACGAACGCAATACCCTGCTCGAACAACGTCAGCAGATGTCCGCCCGCCTCGCCGACCTCGAGTCGGAGCGCGAACAGCTCGACCAGGAACGTAACCGGCTGGCCGAAGAGGTGGTGGCGCTCCGCGCGCTGCGCGACGATCTCGAGCAGGAGGTCGGCAAGCTGGCGAGCCAGCTCGATGACAGCGCCGATGCGCGCGAGGGTCTCGAGAAGCTGCTGCAGGAGGAGCGCAGCGTCTCCGAGACCGCCCGCGCCCGCATCGCGATGCTGAACGACCAGGTCGCCGCGCTGCGCCAGCAGATCGCCCAGCTCAATGCGGCGCTGGAGACCGCCGAGAAGGAAGTCGAGCAGAAGGACATCCAGATCGCCAATCTGGGCCAGCGGCTGAACGCCGCGCTCGCCACCCGCGTGCAACAGCTCGCGCGCTATCGCTCGGAGTTCTTCGGCCGGCTGCGCGAGGTGCTCGGCAACCGGCCCGGCATCCGCATCGTCGGCGACCGCTTCGTGTTCCAGTCCGAGGTACTGTTCGAGACCGGCGAGGCGGTGCTGCAGCCGGGGGGTCGCGAACAGATCAACCAGCTCGCCGATACCCTGCTGGAGATCTCCCGGGAGATTCCCGCCGATGTGGATTGGATCCTCCGCGTCGACGGGCATACCGACAAGCGACCTATCAGCACTCTGCGTTTCCCGTCGAACTGGGAACTGTCCACCGGGCGCTCAGTCGATGTCGTCAAGGCGCTGATCGAGCGCGGGGTGCCCGCGGACCGCCTGCTCGCCGCCGGCTTCGGCGAATATCACCCGATCGACGACCGCAACGACGAGATCGCGCTGCGCCGCAACCGGCGCATCGAGTTCAAGCTGACGACGCCCTGACGCCCTCCGACCCTGCCGAGCCGAACTGCAGTTCGGCAAGCCGGGCGTAGAGCGGACTGCGCCCGAGAAGTTCCTCATGGGTACCGGAAGCGACCACCCTGCCTTCGTCCATCACCACGATCCGGTCGGCATTGAGCACCGTCGATAGCCGATGCGCGATGACGATGCTGGTGCGCCCGCTCGTCAGTTTCTCCAGTCCCTGCTGGATCAGCCGCTCGCTCTCGGAGTCGAGGGCGCTCGTCGCTTCGTCGAGCAGCAGGATCGCCGGACTGCGCAGCAGTGCCCGGGCGATGGCGATGCGCTGGCGCTGCCCGCCGGACAGCCGCACCCCGCGTTCGCCGAGATAGCTCTCGAAGCCTTCCGGCAGCCGCTCGAGGAAATCGCTCGCGGCGGCCCGATCGGCAGCCTGGCGCACCTCGGCGTCGGTCGCTTCCGGCCGTCCGTAGCGGATGTTGTCCCAGGCGCTGGCAGCGAAGATCACCGGATCCTGCGGCACCAGGGCCATCCGGGCGCGCAACGCGTCGGGATTGGCACGGTCGACCGCCACGCCGTCGACCGTGACGGTGCCGCGGTCAGGATCGTAGAAGCGCAGCAGGAGCTGCAGCACGGTCGTCTTGCCCGCCCCCGAAGGGCCGACCAGCGCCACCTTCTCGCCGTGTCCGACGCGGAACGACACACCGTGCAGGGCTGCGTGGTCCGACCGCGCGGGATAGGTGAAGGTCACCTCGTCGAACGTCACCTCGCCCAGCGGTGGCATGGGCAACGGCAGGGGATGCGCCGGCGCCGGCATGGCGGAGCGCGTCTCGAGCATATCGACGATCCGGTCGGCCGCACCGGCGGCGCGCTGCAGGTCGCCGCTGACCTCGCTGATCGCGCCGACCGCCCCTGCGGTCACCACGGCGTAGAAAACGAAGGCCGACAGTTCGCCGGCGCTGATCCGGCCGGCCAGCACGTCGTGACCGCCCGACCAGAGGATGAAGCTGACGGCGCCGAACACCATCACGATCACCAGCCCCGTCAGGGCCGCCCGGGCACGGATCCGTCGTACCGCGACCGCGAAGGCGGCCTCTGCATGGGTGTCGAAGCGGGCCCCGTCGGCCGATTCCTGCCCGAAGGCGCGGACGGTGCGGATCGCCGCGATCCGCTCCTCCGCCTGTGCACCGAGGGCGCCGAGGGCTTCCTGGCTGGCGCGGGACAACACCCGGACGCGCCGCCCGATCAGCACGATCGGCGCGATCACCAGCGGAATCACCACTGCGACGAGACCGGTGAGCCGCGGGCTGGTCACCACCAGCATCCCCACGCCGCCGACGAAGAGCAGCGCGTTGCGTAGCGCCATCGACGCAGAGGAGCCGATGACCTGCTGCAGCAATGCCGCGTCTGTCGTCAGCCGGGATACCAGGTCGCCGGATCGCGTGCTCTCGAAGAAGGCGATGTCGAGTCGAAGCAGATGCGCGAAGGCGGCGCGGCGCAGGTCCGCGACCACCCGTTCGCCGAGCCAGGAGACGAAATAGAACCGCCCGTAGGTCGCCAGCGCGAGGATCGCGACCACCGCCAGCAGCATCACCAGCGAGCGGTCGAGCATAGCCGCATCGCCCCCGGCGAAACCCCTGTCGACCAGGCGCCTCAGCCCGACACCGATCACCAGGACCGCCCCGGCGGCAGCGGTCAGGCAGAGGCTTGCCAGGGCGACCGTCCGGCCGTAGGGACGGACGAAGGGCCACAGCCGCCGCAGGCCGCCCAGCCTCGCCGCCTCGCCTTCCCCGCGACCGCTTCCGGTCGCGCTGCCTGCCCCCTCTGCCATCACCGGAAACTAGACGGGGGGCTCCGCGCAGGCAACGCCATCAGCCGGTTGCGCCTCCGGCGCCGCTCCGGTATAAGGCGCCCTCTCGCGGCGGCAGAGTCGCGACCGGCAGCAGGACACGGGCGATGAAGAAGGACATCCATCCCGACTATCATGAGATCACCGTCATCCAGACTGACGGGACCTCGTTCAAGACCCGCTCGACCTGGGGCAAGGAGGGCGAGGAGCTTCGGCTCGACATCGACCCGAAGACCCACCCCGCCTGGACCGGCGTGCACCGCCTGATGGACGGCGGCGGCCAGCTCTCGAAGTTCAACAAGCGCTTCAAGGGATTCGGCCTGAAAGGCTGATCCCTCACCAGACCGCCGGGGACGCTGCCGGCGGCCTGCTTGCCTGACGTCGGCATTTTTTTGCCGATTTGTTCCGGATTTTTCCTATAATCGGCCGGTCCGGGGGCACCCGGTCCGGCTTGGGCGGACTGGACGGGGCGGACAGGACGGCAGCCGGACATGAACAGTTGTTGCTGGCGGCGCGTGGCGCCCGGCGGTGCGGCGCGTGTGGCCGTTTCCGGCGAGTGACGTGCGGATCGGGCAGCGGCGTCGGGGGCGCTTGAGTCTGACGGCATGAGTCGAAGGCAGGTCACCTACGAGGTCTACGTCCAGAGCAGCGGTCGCTGGATGCTGCATGCCCGTTTCGACGGGGCCCAGCGAGACCAGGCCCTGGAGGAAGCCAGGCAGATCGACGCGCAACCGAATGCCGGCAGCGTCAAGGTGATTCGCGAGGTCTACTACCCCGACACCAACCTCAGCGAAGACTCCGTCATCTTTCTGAGCTCCGAGCTCAAGAAGGAGGAGGACGCCAAGAAAGCCGAGCGCATGAAGAACCGCCCCCCCGCCCCGGCAGGGGGTGGCGGCGGGGGCGGCGTGCGCGGTGGCGGCGAACGTCCTGCCGGAAGCGGACGGGAAGCACTTCCCGAAAAGCCGGCGAATGCCTCCGCCAGTGCGCAGCGTGGTCCGACTGCACCGGCTGGCGGCCAGACCATCTCGGTCGGCTTCGTCGGCGTCATCATCCGCATTCTCATCGTGCTTCTGCTCAGCGTGCTCGGCGCCACGGGGCTGTCGCTCGGGACCAGCTTCGTCCTCAGTTCGCTCGATATCTCCCGCGGCCTTGGCGCCAACCTGACCTTCGGCGCGTTCGTCGTCGGCTTCATCGCCAGCGCGATGCTGCTGATGAAGAAATACCTCCCCATCAACCAGCTCGCCTTCGCCGGCATGGGTGGCGGGGCGCGGCCGCGCCGTCAGCCGCGCCGCCGCGCCCGGCGCCGGCGTGCCAGCGGCCCCAAGCCGGCAGCAGGGCGTCCGGAGGCGCTGCCCCCCGTCGAGACATCGGCCGCCGACGCGGTGGCCCAGATGAAGTCGAAGGAGGATCGCGAGGAGGCCGAGAAGAAGGCACGGGAAGAGGCGGAGAAGCGCGCCGTCGAGGAGGCCAAGGGCAAGAAGAAGAAAAAGAAGAAGAACAGCGAGGTACCCGCCGAAGTCGCAAAGCATCGGACTTCGGTGATGGACTTCATCGGCGAATCGCTGAAGCCGGTGATCAAGAAGCGGCCGAGTCTCGACGCCTACAACAAGTTCGGCTTCAACCTCTTCCTCGCCGGGGCCTGCGGCGTCGTCGCCGACGACAACAACCTTGACGCGGATGGCGCGCGCCAGATGCTGCAGTCGTGCCTTGAGAGCAACGGCACCAAAACGCACCTTGCCCGCACCTTCATCGACAAGTACGAGGACTACCTGCTCGACCAGAAGTATCTCGACATGTTCAACGCTGGCCGCACGGCAATGTCGAAGCAGGCGGACAAGGACCCCACCGCCGCCAGGCTGCTGTCCAACGCGATGGACAAGTGGAACAAACCGGTGTCGGACAGCCGGACCAGCGCGCCGATCACGGTGATGTTCACCGACCTCGCCGGCTCGACGGCGATGACCCAGCGGCTTGGCGACGAGAAGGCACAGATCGTCGTTCGCGCCCACAACACCATCGTCCGCTCGGCCTTGCAGCGCTTCGGCGGCAAGGAGATCAAGCACACCGGCGACGGCATCATGGCCCAGTTCATGACCGCTTCCGGCGCGGTGGAGGGTTCTATCGAGATCCAGCGCGCCACCGCTCAGCACAACAAGTCGAACAAGGAACTGGAATTCCACATCTGCATTGGCCTGCACTCCGGCGAGGCCATATCCGAGGACGACGACCTGTTCGGCACGACCGTGCAGATGTCTGCCCGTACCTGCTCCAAGGCCGAATCAGACGAAATCCTGGTGACCGATATCGTCCGCCAGCTCTGCTCCGGTCGCGCCAACCTCAAGTTCAACGAGCACGGCAAGTGGGAAATGAAGGGCTATTCGCAGCCCGTGCCGTTGTTCATCGTGCCGTGGAATTGAGCCGAGGTTGCGCGCGAAGACAAGGATTTATATATAAAATTCAATATGATGATTGATATTCTTCATGTGATGAATGATACTTGACAAGCCTCTTGAAATCGCCCCCGCCTCGTCATAGATAATCTGTCGCCGGATGCCGATAGTCGGGTCCGGCATGAGTGAACCGTCCGTCGGCCCTGTGGGCGCGGACTGGACAGAACCTTGCTTAGGCATAAGGAGGTTGCGCCATGCGCACGCTTGATCTGACTCCCCTGTTCCGTTCGACCATCGGCTTCGACCAGTTGGCCCGCGTGATGGAATCCGCGGCCGGCTTCGATAGCGATGTGTCCTATCCGCCATACAACATCGAGAAGACCGCCGAGAACGCCTACCGGCTCACCATGGCCGTGGCGGGTTTCGGCGAAGATGAGCTCGATGTCACGGCCAATGCCAACCGGCTGGTCGTCTCCGGCCGCAAGGAGAACGGCAAGTCCGAGGACTCGAAGTTCCTCCATCGCGGCATCGCGACCCGCGCCTTCGAGCGAAAGTTCGACCTTGCGGACCACATCCGCGTGGTAGGCGCATCGCTCGAGAACGGGCTGCTGCACATCGACCTGGTCCGCGAGATCCCCGAGGCGATGAAGCCCCGGAAGATCGAGATCGCGGCCGACCAGAAGGCCCGGACCATCGAGCAGAAGGCCGCCTGACGGCCGTTTCCGGAGATCGGAAGCATCTGAGTGGGGGGGGCCCCGCGACCGGTGCCCCCGGCCCGGGCGCCGCCTCTTTCTCTTGCGCCGCCCCGTTTCTCTTGCGGCTTCCGCAAAGATGAAAGCCGCCCGCCCGGGGGCGGACGGCTTTCTGGAGGGAGGCGACCGCGAACCGGCGTCCGCGGCGGGAAAGTCCCCTCGATCAGGGAACGACCGTGACGGACTCTGCCGCAAAATCCTTAACCGACGATTAATTTTATCCCCCGTTCAAGGGCATGAAGACCTGTTAGGGTAACGCCTGAAAGCCGCAGAAAACGGCGCTTTTTCCATAAAGGGGTGTTAATTCCTATTCCGATGTATTAGCGTGTGGGCGTTAACCAGACGTTAACCCGAGCGGAGGGACCCACCATGCCCCGACCCCGACAAGACGGCTCCGCAGCCGCTGCGCCCGAGCGGCGCGTGCTCACCGACGCGCTGGTCAGGAGGGCGCCGGCCGCCGACCGGCGGCGGCGGATCTACGACGCGGCCGGTAATGCCTACGGCCTGACGCTGGTCGTCGAGCCGAGCGGCAAGCGCAGCTTCAAGGTGCCGTACCGCCACCACGGCAGGCCTCGGCTGTACCACCTGGGCGACGCGACGAAGCTGGGCCTGAAGGAGGCGCGGCAGCTTGCGAAGGAGCTGTGGGTGAAGATCGCCTCCGGCGACGACCCGCAGGCCGAGAAGCTGGCGGCGCGCAAGGCCGACACCTTCGGCGAGCTGCTGGACCGCTACGTCGAGGAGTACGCCAAGCGGAAGAACCGGTCGTGGCGGCAGGCCGACACGGCGATCCGACGCCACGCC
The DNA here is from genome assembly GCA_040905765.1 of Acetobacterales bacterium. Classification (GTDB taxonomy): domain Bacteria; phylum Pseudomonadota; class Alphaproteobacteria; order JBBDQX01; family JBBDQX01; genus JBBDQX01. The sequence goes on along the minus strand of JBBDQX010000061.1, from coordinate 4,950 downwards.
CTGCGCCGGTGGCGTCCGCTGCCGGCGGCGGAGGTCACGCGCGCCGAGGTGCGCCGCCTCCACGCAGCCGTCGGCGCGACGGCGCCGGTGGCGGCGGACGCGCTGCTGGCGCATCTGTCGGGACTCTTCGGCTGGGCGATCAAGAACGAGGTCGTCGTCCTACCAGCCAACCCGTGCAGCGGCGTCGAGCGGTTCGGCAGCAAGTCCCGCGAGCGCGTCCTGTCCGCCGCCGAGATGCCGACCTTCTGGGAAGGCCTCGACGACGTGGACCCGGTCGCCGCCGACGCGCTGCGGCTGGTGCTGCTGACCGGGCAGCGGCCCGGCGAGATCAGGCACATGCGCCGCGAGCACATCGACGGCCGGTGGTGGACGCTGCCCGGGGAGCCGGACCCTGTGACCGGCTGGCCCGGCACCAAGAACGGGCAGTCGCACGAGGTCTGGCTGTCCGACACGGCGCTGGCGATCGTCGAGGACGGCGGCGACGGCTGGGTCCTCCCCGGCGCGCGCGGCGGGCCGGCTGCGAAGCTGGACACCGCCATGCGCAGCCTGTCGTTCGAGCCGCCCGTCAGGCCGCACGATCTTCGCAGGACCTTCGCCACGCTGGCCGCCAGCCTCGGCGTCGGCCGCGACGCCATCGACCGGCTCCTCAACCACCGCGACGGCGGGATCGCCGGCGTCTACGACCGCCACCGGTACCGGGACGAGAACCGTGCCGTCTGGAGCAGCATCGCCGCACGCGTGGAGGCGCTGGTGAACGGCAAGGCCGACGATGAAAAAATTGTTGCGATCCGCTCTTGACCTACTCGGGCGCCTTCCCACGTGAAGGCGTGCGGCGCAACCCGCGGCGCCGACCCCGCCCGAGTTCATAACGAGGATAACCAGCATGCGGAGACCGAAGCGCAACTGCGCTCGGCTGCTGGCTCCCGTTGTCTGCAGCCGAGTGCTCAAATCAAGGAGCACTCACGATGCCTACCAATCTTTTCCACCTCGCAGTGTCCATCGCCGATTACCGCTCCGACGGTACGCAGGCGTCGGCCGACGACGTCGCACTCGACCTGTTCAAGTTGGTGCTGGACCGAGATCAGGCCCACCCCAACCGCTACATCCTCTTCGGCTTCCTCTTCGCCGTTGCGATGGTGATCGTGGAGGACACGTTCGAGGACGAACTCGAGGACTACATCGAGGCAGTCGAGGACCTCGAAATCCCGGCCGCCGTCGAGAAGGCGGGCGAGTAGGCAAGGCGAAGAACCGGCGCCCTCGTTGCAAAGCAGCGGGGGCGCTTTTTTCTTCGACCCCCGAATAAAGGTTTTAATACCGGGTGTAATTAGGTAGTATCAACGGTACGGGCCAACTCGCGGCCCGTGCCACCGAATAACGAGGAGAACGACATCGTGCGAGACGGACTGGCCCTAACAGGCTGACCGTCGGCGGTCGTCTTCCGCCGGCGTCGGCCGGAGGAAGATAGCGATGATCGTTCCTGACCTCGCCGAGGAGCTGGCGGATCGCGCCCTTCTCGACAAGAAGACCGTTTGTCACCTCGTTAGTTTAAGTTACCCGACGATCTGGACCATGATGCGGGAGGGCAAGTTCCCCCGCTCGGTGCGCGTCGCTCAGAAGGCGATGTGGCGACGCGACGACGTTCTCCGCTGGCTGGACGAGCTGCCCGAAGTGCGCCTCAAGGGCGATCCAGACCGATGAGCGCGGCGGACGACGCTGTCGTCGCGTCCATCGAGCTGCATCGGGCGCGGTGGGCCTACAGCCAGCAGAAGACGCGAGAGACAAGGCTGCGCGAGCGGCGACTACAAGACGCGTACTTCGCTGCCCGCGATCACGCCTGCGCGGAGCTCGCCGAGCGGCGCGGCTGGCGCTACACGCGCAAGCCGTTCGGACTGCGGAACCTGATCGAGGGCTCCAGCTACCGGAGCGACGTCTCCCGGCACTATCCGGAGATCGATCACCCGGAGTGCTTCCGCGAGCTGGCGCGCCCTTACCGCCCCGTGGCGATCCTGTCCCACAGTTATCAGACAGACTTCATGGAGCACGTCGCCTTCGCGGCGGAGCACGGGCTGAGCGCGGAGGTAGTACCAGTGTCTTGGTACCTCCCCGGCGGCACGCTGGCGGTGCTGTACACACGCAACGACTCCCTCGCGGCCGCCGGTCGCGGATGCCTGATCCTTGAAGGCGGAGACGCTGGAGATGGCTGACGAAAAAGAGACCGCCGCGGCTGGGGACCGCGGCGGCCGAAGGGTCGAGAACGCTGAGGAAAGCCGTTCTTCGCCGGAAATTATACCCACTGAGCGCGGCGCCGTACACGCCGACGCCGAGCGATTCCTGCGCTGGCTGGACCCGGAGGCGGAGGCCTTCACGTTCCAGACCTTCGACGAAGATCGCGAGCGGAAGGCCGACGCGCTGGTGAAGGTGCTGAACGGGACGCTCAAGCAGCACGAAGCCGAGCTGGCGCAGCTGAGCGAGAAGGGCGCCGGGATTTTCATCACGATCAACAGGACAGACCTGCGCGGCCGGCGTGCCGAGAACATCGACGCCGTGCGTGCCGTGTTCGTCGACCTCGACGGCGCGCCGCTGGAGCCGGTGCTGGCGTGCGAGCTGCCGCCTCACTGCGTGGTCGAGTCGTCGCCGGGCCGCTGGCACTGCTACTGGCGCGTGGCCGAGCTGCCTCTAGGCGCCTTCCGCGACGTGCAGAGTGGGTTGGCCGCACGCTTCGACGGCGACCACAAGGTGAAGGATCTGCCTCGTGTGATGCGCCTCCCCGGCTTCTTGCACCGGAAGGCCGAACCCTTCGAGGTCCGAATCGAGCGCCTGAACGAGCTGGCCGCGCCGGAACCGGCCGCTGCGGTCCGGCGTCTGGGCGCCACGCCGGTTCACGACTCGCCGTACGAGGAGGGCGGCCGCAATAACTCGCTCTTCGTGCAGTTGATCAGTCTGCCGGAGGAGTATTCCGAGGCGCGCCTCCGCGCCGAGGCGCACCGGTTGAACGAGGAGTTCGACGACGGGCCGCTGCCGAGCCGAGAGGTCGAGGGCGTCGTCCGGAGCGTGCTGAAGCGCCGTGCGGAGCCGACCGTTCGGAGCAACGAGTACGGCCCGCTGGTCAAGCACCTGACGGAGCCTATTTCCTTCGTCCTGCATTTCCGCGGAGATCCCGTGAGGCTGGACGCCGTCGAGGACCTGACGAGTCCGACCCGGCTCCAGAACCGGATCGTCGAGCAGACGCGACACTGGCCGGAGCCGCTCACCAAGAAGCAGCTCAAGCAGATCATGGAACCGCTGCTCGCCGAGGCCGAGGTCGAGGCGATGCCAGAGGACGCGACGACGTCCGGGATCATCTGGGTACAGTTTCTCAACTTCGCGAACGCCAACTGGCAGGGGAGGGTGTTGGACGAGGTGCTGATGGGTAAGTCGTACAAGGACTACGACAAGGGCCTCGTGTTCTTCCGCCTGCAGGACTTCAAGAAGCACCTAGAGCAGCAGCGCGTGCGTGTTAAGCCCAGCGAGGTGTGGAACGCGCTGAAAGCACGTGGCGCACAATCGCAGGTGCAGGTGCACCTGAAGGGCGCGAACACGAAGCTGTGGACCGTGCCCCTCGACAAGGTAGAGGCCGCCGCTCAGAAGGAGGAGTTCGACCCGCCGCGCTTCGGCGAGCGCGCCGATTTCTGACCTGCTCCCCCTATATCCTGTTCCCCCCTATATACAGAGAAATCGAACCTCAATTGAGAGAGATGAAAAATATCAGGTTAACCAGGGTAGAGAGGTTAGAGCGTATATTCTACGTATGTTTCAGGTATAACCCTCTGCTTACCCGCGCGGTTACACCAGTTCAATTGAGATTCGATTTCTCCGTATATAGGGGGCGAGCGGGACACGCGCTGCCCATGTCCGCCTGTCAGCGCGGCACGCACCCTGACCCCGCTGCGCGCAGGGTTAGGCGCCTCGAAGGGCCTAGAGCGCACGAGTGAGCATGTTTGGGCCCGTAGCGAGCGCGTGGAGGAGGCCTGATCCCCTCGGACCGGGAAGTCGACGCGAGATCTGACCCTCTGCTCGGCCCCCAATCAGAGCGCTCCGTTAATATCTGATTAACGGCTCTACGGCCAAAAACCACAATCGTTCTGCGGCTTTCGGATGCATGGTGTACGGCTGGTTATCCTTGGGTTAATATAGGAACCATGTCTCAAGCCAAAGGAACGCCCCCGGATGGCGACGAAGTACCCCCGCGGTCAATCTTCGGCCGCAGCCGCGTCACGAACGGCCGGCTGCCCATAGGCGACGGCCGGAGCCGGGGAGCGCGTCGCTACCGCGACCTGACAGAGGAGCTGCTGGCCGAGCTCGGCCGCGAGCCGACGGTGCGCCAGCGCATCATGATTCACAGGGTCGCAGGCCTGACGATCATCTGCGAGGCGATGGAGGGCCGCATCACCGCCGGCCTGCCGGTCGACCCGGCCGAGCACCGCGCGGCGACCTACGGCCTGATGCACGCGATAGCGATGCTCGGCCTGCCCCGAAGCGGCAGCGAGGACGCGCCTGCCGGCCCGTCGCTGGCCGAGATCCTCGAGCGCCACGGCGGAGGCGGCTGATGGACGCCGTCGCGTTCATGGAGCACCCGGAGCTGCTCGGCCGTGTCTTCGCCGAGCCGTCGTGGGCCACGTGGAAGGCAGTATTACGCGCCACGTTCGCCCTGCCGATGACCGACGCCGAGCGCGCCGTCTTCGCCGAGGTCGCGGGTGGACGCGCGCCGCCGTCGCGACGGGTGCGCCGCCTCGTGCTGAAGGTCGGCCGCCGGTCGGGCAAGAGCATCGTCATGGCCGCGCTTGGCGCCTACGCCGCAACGATGCGCGACTGGTCACGCCGCCTTGCACCGGGCGAGCGCGCCATCGTGATGGCCGTCGCGCGCGACCGCGAGCAGGCGGAGGTCGTGCACGCCTATGCACGCGAGCTGAT
>JBBDQX010000060.1:0-9392 GCA_040905765.1 Acetobacterales bacterium | reverse complement strand
GGGCCGAGACCAGCGACCGGCTGCGCGCGGACCGCGCGCACCTTGAGGAGGAACGCTACGCTTTCCTGCTCAGGTTCGGCGACATCACCCGGCAACTGACCGATCCGGCGCCCCTTACCGATGCGGCGGTGTCGCTTGTCGGGGAGCATGTCGGGGCCGACCGCAGCTACTACGCCGAGGTCGACAGCCCGGGAGACGGCTTCGTCGTTCTTGCCAGCCATGCCGCTGGCAGCCCGGAAGAGGTGGCGGGCAGCTATTCTCTCGCCGAGATTCCGGTAACCGCCAGGATGCTTCGCGGCGGAGAGATCGTCGTCGAGGAAGACCTCGCCGCCACGACCGCGGTTCCCGCCGCCGAGGCGGCGCATCTGCGACGCAGGGGAATCCGGGCGTTCGCGGCCGTGCCTCTGGTGCGGGAGGGCCACCCGGTAGCGGTGTTGTCCGTGGCGCACGACACGCCGCGCGCATGGACCGGCGACGAGATCGCGCTGATGACCGAGGTCGTCGGCCGGACCTGGGGCGCGGTGCAGCGCGCCCGGGCCGAGGCGGCGTTGCGCGACAGCGAGGAGCGGCTGCGGATCATCGTCGAGAACGCCCGCGACTACGCCATCTTCACCACCGACCCGCAGGGCACCGTGACCGGCTGGTACGCGGGCGCGGAGACCGTATTCGGCTATTCGGCCGCCGAGATCGTCGGCCGCGATTCCGCGATTCTGTTCGTCCCCGAGGATCGCGCGTCGGGCCGGCCGGAGAAAGAGCGGGCCATGGCGCTGGACGGAGCCGCCCCGAACGTCCGCTGGCACATGCGCAAGGGCGGCGGCCGGGTTTACATCGAGGGAGTCGTGCGCCCGCTGCGCAACCAGGACGGGACCGCGCGCGGCTTCCTCTGTATCGGCCAGGACGCAACCGAGCGGCGCACCTCGGAGCAGGCCCTGCGCGAGAGCCAGCGCCGTCAACTCGCCCTCATCGAGGGCATCCCGCAACTCGTGTGGCGGGCGGCGCACGACGGCAACTGGACGTGGTCGAGCCCGCAATGGAGCCGGGCGACCGGACTGTCCCCGGAGAAGAGCCTGCGCCATGGCTGGCAGGAAGCGCTGCATCCCGAGGACCGGGACGCGGCAAGGGCCTCCTGGGCATCGGCCGACCCGATGCAGCCGCTCGACATGGAGACCCGGCTGTTCAGTGCTGCAGAGGGCCGATACCGCTGGTTCCGGACCCGCGCCACCCCCGTCCGCGACGAGGAGGGGCGGCTGGTCGAATGGCTCGGCACGTCCACGGACGTGGACGACCTCCGCCGCCTCCAGGACGAGCAGCACGTGCTGGTCGCCGAACTGCAGCATCGCACCCGGAACCTGATCGCCGTGGTGCAGTCGATCGCGCACCAGACGGTGCGCAAGAGCGCCGACATCCAGGACTTCGAGCACCGATTCATCGACCGCCTGTCGGCGCTGGCGCGCGCCCAGGGACTGCTTTCGCGCTCCGACCAGGAGCCGGTAGCCCTCACCGACCTCGTGCGGCTCGAACTCGATGCGCTGGGGGTGACCGGCATGGACGCGCAGGTCAGCGTCGAGGGCCCCGACGTCACCCTGCCCAACCGGGTCGTCCAGACGCTGTCGCTCGCGATGCACGAACTTGCGACCAACGCCCGCAAATACGGCGCACTCTCGGACGGAAAAGGGCGTCTCACGGTGCGTTGGAACCGGCCTCGTGCCTCTCGGGTTCTTATCGAGTGGCGCGAGGACGGCATTCGCCCCCCCGAACAGCGGGAGGGGCAGCCGGCGGGCGGTTACGGGCGCGAGTTGATCGAGCGTGCCCTGCCCTACTCCCTCGACGCCAGGACGAGCTTCGATCTGGGCGAGAGGAGCCTGCTTTGCACGATCGATCTGCCGCTGGGCAAGTGAAACCGGGTCGCGACAGGAGGTCGGCGGTGCCCCGGCACGATCTGACGGGACGCAACGTCCTGATCATCGAGGATGAGTATTTCCTCGCCGAGGAACTGGCCACGGCGTTCCGGGAAAGCGGCGCCGTCGTCGTCGGGCCCGTGGCGACCGTGTCGCAGGCTCTCGCGGCGCTGGAGGACTGCGACAGCCTCGACGCCGCGGTGCTGGACGTCAACCTGCGCGGCGCCTCGGTCTATCCGGTGGCGGATGCCCTGCTGGAACGGCATGTGCCTTTCGTGTTCGCCACCGGCTATGACGAGTCCGAACTGGACGTCAGGTTCGCCGAGGTGCCGCACTGCCTGAAGCCGATAGACATCGCCAGGGTGAAGCAGGCGCTGTTCGGGAGAAAATAGGACCTTGGTCCTTTATTTCTTGACTTCCGCAGCCGAGTTCCTTATGTAACTTTATCGTCATCCCTGCCCCATCGGAACTCGTCTTGCGAATCTTCATCGACGCCGACGCTTGCCCCGTCAAGGACGAGGTCGTCCGTGTCGCCGCGCGCCATCGGGTCGCTGTCCTTATCGTCAGCAACGGCGGAATTCGGCCGCGTCCCGACCCCCTGGTGGAAACGGTGATCGTGGGCAATGCGCCCGATGCCGCCGACGACTGGATCGTCGCGCGTATCGGGCCGGGGGACGTGGCGGTGACCGCCGACATCCTGCTTGCGGACCGCTGTCTCAAGGCAGGGGCCGAGGCATTGGGTCCGACCGGCGAGCCGTTCACCGAGGAGGGCATCGGCATGGCGGTCGGCATGCGCGACCTGATGGCGCATCTGCGCGAGACCGGGGCGGTCGGTGGTCACAACGCCGCTTTCTCCCGCCGGGACAGGTCGCGTTTCCTGGAGGCGCTGGAGGCAACCCTGAACCGGCTGAAGCGGCACCGCCATGCTGCAGCGCAAAAGGATTTGCCTTGACCGGCAAGCATTCCCATGTTGTTGTGCAAGTGCATAGTTTGTTCGCGAACGCGCGATAGACGGCCCGCCATTGTCCGCTGCTACAGATACGGCAGAGGAGTTCGCGGTCCTTCAGTTCCCGAGTAAATCCTTTACATCGCTGCGCCCGCCATCGCGCTCGGGCTGCGGATCACGGTGCCGGACCGGCCGCCGCGCCTTGTTGCGCGGGTCCCTCCGGTGCCTGAGGACGAACCTATCTTGACGACCCAGACTTACGACTTCCCCGGCCTCGGTCTTGCCGAGCCCGTACTCCGGGCCCTCGATGCCCAGGGCTTCACCGAGCCGACCCCGATCCAGGCGCAGGCCATCCCCCATGTACTCGCCGGCCGGGACATCCTCGGCATCGCCCAGACCGGCACCGGCAAGACCGGCGCATTCGCCTGGCCGCTGCTGCAGAACCTCTGCGAACTGGCGCCGGACCGGCGCGCCCCGTTGCCGAAGCGCGGCTGCCGCGCGCTGATCCTGGCGCCGACGCGCGAACTCGCGCTGCAGATCGACGAGTCGATCGACGTGCTGCGCAGCCGCCTCTCGTTCCGCCACACCTGCATCTTCGGCGGCGTCGGCCGCAATCCGCAGGTACAGGTCATGGCGCGCGGCGTCGATGTCCTCGTCGGCACGCCCGGACGGCTGCTAGACCTGATGTCGACCGGCGACCTGCGGCTGGATTCGGTCACCCACCTCGTCCTCGACGAGGCCGACCGCATGCTCGACATGGGCTTCATCCAGGACGTGCGGAAGCTCATCGCGAAGGTGCCGCCCGCACGCCAGACGATGCTGTTCTCCGCGACGATGCCGACCGAGGTGGCGAAGCTCGCCGGCGGTATCCTGCGCGACCCGGTCCGCGTCGAGGTGACACCGGAAGTGGTCACCGTCGAGAAGATCGAGCAGCAGGTGTTCCACGTCGATACCAAGGCCAAGCACGATCTGCTCGCCAGCCTGCTGCGCGATCCGGAACTGTCGCGCGTGATCGTATTCACCCGCACCAAGCACGGCGCCAACCGCGTCGCCGACAAGCTGGCACGGGCCGGCGTGGAGGCGGCGGCGATCCACGGCAACAAGTCGCAGAATGCGCGCCAGCGTGCACTGGGCGACTTCCGCGAGGGTGCGACGCGGGTGCTGGTCGCGACCGATATCGCCGCGCGCGGCATCGACGTCGCCGATATCAGCCATGTCATCAACTTCGAACTGCCGAACGTGCCGGAGAGCTACGTGCACCGCATCGGCCGCACCGCGCGAGCCGGACGCGGCGGCATCGCACTGTCGTTCTGCGCCGCCGACGAGCGCCCCTATCTCCGCGACATCGAAAAGCTGACCGGCGTAAGATTGCGCGAGACGAGGCATGCGGCCGCAAACGATACCGGCGCCGCGCCACGGACCGAACGCGAGACGGAGACGGCGACAGCGCGTCCCGCCGGCGCCGGGCCGGTCCGGCGCCGGCGTCGCGGTGGACGCGGCCGCACAGCCGCCTGAACGCAAGGAGGAATCGATGGGCCGCAGACCCAACTACCGTTTCGAACGCCAGGAACGTGACCGCAAGAAGGCCGCCAAGAAGGCCGCGCGGCTGGAAGCGAAGCAAGGCAAGAAGGACGACGGCGACACCGATCAGGCGTCGCCGAGCGCGGAAGGCGGAGAAGACAACGCCGACCGGCAGGGCGACTGAGTCGCCCGGCGGCTGAAAGGCCGCTGCACAGGCAACAGCAAGAAGGCACCGGCCCACAGCCGGTGCCTTCTTGCGCTCCGCCCGGCTCGCGAGGCGCCTGCTGCCTCAAGGCCCGTTAACGCACGATCAGTTCCAACCAGCCCCATGCCACCGCGAGGCTGATCAGCGTCACCGGCACGCCTATGCGGGCGTAATCGGTGAAGCCGATATGGATGCCCTCCGCGGCGGCGCGCTCGACGGCGATGATGTTGGCGATGCTGCCGACGATCAGCAGATTGCCGCTCAGGGTGCTGAACAGCGCCAGTGCGTAGAGGGCATGGGTGTCGAACGGGATCCCCAGCGACAGCAGCATGGTCACCAGCGGCACGTTGCCGATGGTGTTGCTGCCGGCCAGGGAGACGATGGCGAGCAGGCCCGCTCCCTGAGGATCGAAGCCGAGTTCCCGCGCCGTCTCCAGCGCGAGCGCAGGCAACCCGGTATCCGCCATCGCCGCCGTGACCACGAACAGCGCCGCGAACAGCAGCAGCAGATGCCAGTCCACCATGCCCAGCATCCGGCGCGTTCCCAGCCGTCGGCTGACCAGCAGCAGGCCGGCAACTGCCAGCACCCACACGGCGCGCGCATCCGACAGGGTGAACGCCAGCAACACCGCCGCCACCCCCGCGCAGGCCTTGAAGAGAGCCGCCCTGTCGAGCGGTACGGCCTCCTCCTGGCGACCGACGACCGCCACACCCTGCACGAACCGCCCGCGCCAGACGACCGCGGTGACGCCCGCCACGGCCGCCAGCGACAGAAGGGCCGGCACCCCGCAAGCCACCACGAAGGGCCAGAAGGCGAGTTCGCCGACCTCGCCGATCAGCAGGTTCTGCGGATTGCCGATGATGGTGGCGGCGGAACCGGCGTTCGCCGCGCCGGCGAGCGCGATGACGAAAGGCCGGGGATCGAGACCGCGGCGGAGCAGCGCCTGCACCAGCACCGGCGTCATGGCCCATACCACGACATCGTTCGTGAGCATGGCCGACAAGGCGCCCGACAGCCCCACAACGAGGCAAAGCAGCGCTACCGGCCCGGCTCCGGTGCGGACCAGTGCCGCCCCGCACCAGTCGAAGAAGCCGCTGGCCGCCACCTGCGCGGACAGCACCATCAGCCCGAACAGGATCGTCAGCGTCGGGAAGTCGATGGCCCCGAGGGCCCTGGGGCCATCGGTGGCGCCAACGACGAACAGCAGGATCGCGCCGACCACCGCCACGCCGGTGCGATCGATCGCCAGCCCCGGCCAGCGGCCGAGAGCCATACCGCAGTACACCGCCACGAATGTCGCGGCGGTCAGCCATTCCCCCTTCATCCTCGCCCCCAACCACGTCGCATTCGACCACTATACGCTCTGCCGCCCCCCTGCAGATGCGCGTCCCGGTAGCCGAAAAGCAGGGAGGGGACACAAGGCCCCCTCCCCTACGCCCGCGTTTTCAGTGCTGCGGGCGTCCTTTTATCCAGGGATCAACCTTCCACAGTTCGCGAAGTTCCTTGTCCGGCCGCTCCGCGAGGGCGCGGGTTTCGCCCGGATTGCGATGCTCGGCGGGAATGGCGCGGGTCTCCCCGTCCTTTTTGAAGGCGGGATCGTCGAAGCCCTGCTCGCGGAACGTCGGCACGTGCGAGGCGAAGGCTTTCCGCTCCGGCGCCATGCCCCCCGGGGTGTTGAACTCGTCCTGGAACCGCGCCGCCTCGTTGAGCGAGAAACTGCCGGCCGAACGTGGCCGGAGGCCGACAGCAGGGCGAGAAGATCGGGCGTCGCGCCGCAGTCGGTGTGGCGTGTATGCTGCCCTGGACAGGTATCGCCGCACGCGAAGAGCGATACAGGGCAACCTGAACCTCCCATTCCAGCCGTCCGGCGCCAATGACCATCGACCAGTCGCTTCTCTTCGCGCTCATCGCCGCCGTGCTCGGCCTGCTGGTATGGGGGCGCTGGCGCTACGACCTCGTCGCCTTCGCCGCGCTGATGGCCGCACTGCTGCTGGGCCTGGTGCCGACGGAGGAAGCGTTCAGCGGCTTCGGCCACCCCGCGACGGTCATCATCGCCATGGTCCTGATCGTCAGCCGCGGACTGTCCAACTCCGGTGTCGTCGAGTTCATCGCCAGCCGGGTGGCTTCGGAGCAACGATCCCTGTCCGGGCACATCGGTCTGATGTCCGGCGTGTCGGCGGCATTGTCGGCGGTGATGAACAACGTCGCCGCGCTGGCCCTGCTGATGCCGGTGGACATGCAGGCTGCGGCGAAGGCGAAGCGCAGTCCGGCGCTCAGCCTCATGCCGCTGGCCTTCGCCTCAATCCTCGGCGGGCTGATCACGCTGATCGGGACGCCGCCCAACATCGTCGTCTCGGCGTTCCGCCGCGACGCGATGGGCGAGCCGTTCGCCATGTTCGACTTCGCGCCGGTTGGCCTGGCCTGCGCCGTCGCCGGGGTGCTGTTCATCGCGCTGGTCGGCTGGCGCCTGATCCCGGGCGAACGGACGCGAAATCCCGGCAAGGAGCTGCGGCAGCTCGACGACTACGTTTCGGAGCTGCGCGTGCCGGACGATGGCAAGGCCGCGGGCCGCCGCCTCGACTCGTTCGATACCGAGGCGGAGGAGGCCGAGGTGCAGATACTCGGGCTGGTGCGGCAGGGAAAGCGCCTGCCGGGGCTGGCACGGGGTCGAACGGTTGCGGCCGGGGACAGCCTGGTGGTCGAGGGCGGCCCGGAAGCCATCGAGAAGTTCGCGGGGGCGCTCGATCTCGACTATCGCGAAAGCGAGGCGCCGGAGGATTCGCTGAAGGGCGAAGACCTGGAGATACGCGAGGCGGTGGTGCCGGACGGCTCCCTCGCACAGGGCCGCAGCATTGGTTCCCTGCGGTTGCTGCGGCGCTATGGCGTCACCCTGCTCGGCGTCTCGCGGCAGGGCCGGCCGGTGCGCGACCGCCTGCGCCACCTGGTGATCGAGGCAGGCGACGTGCTGTTGCTGCTCGGCCCCAGCGACCGCATCGGCGAGGCGATGGCGCGGCTCGGCGGCCTGCCCCTGGCAAGCCGCGGCGTGACCGTCCTGCAGCGGCAGAAGGCCCTGCCGGCGGTGGCGCTGTTCGCCGCCGCGGTCATCGCCGCGAGCTTCGGACTGCTGAGTCTCGACCTCGCGCTCGGGTGCGTCGTCACGCTGTACGTGGTGCTCGGCATCGTACCGATTCGCGAAACATATGAATCGATCGACTGGAGCGTCATCGTCCTGCTCGGCGCCCTGATACCCATCGGCGTGGCGATGGAAACCACCGGCGGAACCCGGCTTCTGGCCGAATGGCTGCTGTGGATGTCCTGGGGCCAGCCCGCCGCGGTCGTGCTGGCCGCGCTGATGGTGCTGGTGATGGCGCTGTCGGCGGTACTCAACAACACCGCCACGGCGCTGATCACGGCGCCCGTCGCCGTCGACGTGGCGCGCCAGCTCGAGGTCAACGCCGATCCGTTCCTGATGGCGGTGGCCGTGGCCGCGTCCTGCGCGTTCCTGACACCCATCGGACACAAGAACAACGTGCTGATCATGGGGCCCGGCGGCTACCGGTTCGGGGATTACTGGCGCATGGGCCTGCCGCTGGAAATCATCGTCCTCGCCGTGGGGGTCCCGGCGATCCTGCTGTTCTGGCCACTTTGATCCTGGCGGCCGGACACCACCTTCGGAACAGGAAGGTTCGCTCATGCCCCTGAACACGCTGCACGACCTGATCGACGCATTCGATGACCGCGGGGACGCCCCTGCTCTGCTTTCGCTGGAGGGCGAGGACGTCGAGACGTGGTCCTACCGCGACCTGCGGGCGCGCATCGGCCACGTCGCCGGCGGGCTGAAGGATGCCGGGGTGCAGGAGGAGCACTTCGTCGCGCTGGTGGCGGAGAACTCGCCGGCCTGGATCGTCGGGTACTTCGCCATCGTCTCGCTCGGCGCCACCGCCGTCCTGATCGATCACGCCACCTCGGAGAAGGAACGGCAGCGGCTGCTGGCTCATGCCGGCGCGCGGCTGGCGCTGATCGAGACGGGCGATGCCGAACGCGGGGCGCCCGACCTGCGGCGCATCGGCGATGACGGCCACATCGGCGAGCGGCTCGCCGGCTGGTCGACGCTGCTCGACAGCGGGCCGGCGGAGGGCGTTGCTGTGAACGCCGACCGGGTCGCTTCGCTGCTGTACACCTCCGGCACGACCGGAACGCCGAAGGGCGTACCGCTGACACACGGCAACTTCGCCTCCAACGTGGAGGGGCTGCTCACCGAGGATCTGGCGACCCCCGGGGACCGGGTGGTGTTGCCGCTGCCCCTGCATCACGCCTACCCGTTCACCGTCGGCATGCTGACCACCTTCGCGGTCGGCGCCACGCTGGTCATGCCGGAGCGAATCGCGCCGGAGGCGATCGGCCGCGCCCTTCACGAGACCGACGCGACGATCATGGTCGGCGTGCCGCGGCTGTTCACCGCGCTGCTGGCGGGCATAGAGGCGCAGGTCAAGGCACGGGGCACCACCGCCTTGCGCCTGTACCGCGCAATGCGCGCGTTGTCGCTGTTCTGCAAACGCCGGCTCGGCATCCGCATCGGCCGGTGCCTGTTCCGGCAGCTCCACAGCCGCTTCGGTCCCTCCCTGCGGCTGCTGGCGAGCGGCGGCGCCAAGCTGGAAGCCGACACCGCCTGGTCGCTGGAGGCGCTTGGCTGGGAAGTCATGACCGGTTACGGCCTGACGGAAACCTCGCCGGTGGTCACCTTCACGCCCCGCGGACGGCCGCGCTTCGAGACCGCCGGCAAGCCGCTCGACCAGCGCCTCGCCAAGCTGAAGGCGCTGAA
>JBBDQX010000059.1:0-9433 GCA_040905765.1 Acetobacterales bacterium | reverse complement strand
GACCTTTCCGACGCCATCCTGCCCGCCCGGGTGGACATCCTCGAAGCCTCGCTACGGGATCGCCTTGCGACGCACCGGCGCTGGCTCGGCAGCAACGGCAAGACGGGCATCCGGGGCGTCTTCGCCGGCATCAATCTCGCCGGCCTGGATCTTTCTGGCCTCGACCTCAGCCTCGCCGACCTGCGCGGCGCGGACCTCAGCGGCGCACGCCTGCGCCATGCCCTGCTGCTGTCGTCGGACCTGCGCGGGACCATCCTCATCGGCGCGGACCTCTGCGACGCCGAACTCGACGGCGCCAATCTCGAGGGCGCGCTGCTGCGGGGCGCGCTGCTGCGCAGAGCGCGGCTGCGGCAGTTCGAGGTCCGCTCGGAAGTCGAACCGGCGCGGGTGACGAGGATCGCCTGCAACCTGAGCCGGGCCGACCTGCGGGATGCGGACCTCGCCGGCAGCGACCTGTCCTTCGCGCGCCTGGCGGGAATCCGGTTCAGGGGGGCGAGTTTCGCCGGCTGCACGCTGACCGGCACGGAGCTGCCGCGCGGCCTGCGGCGACTCGCAGAGGCGGTGCCAGCCTAGTCGTTTTCGAAGATCGGGTGGATCACCCGGTCTCCGACGGCAATCCCCCGGCGGTCAGCGGTGCCGCCGCGCAGCTCGAGGACGGCACGCACGCGCCGCCCCGCCGTCACCGTCTCCAGCGAATGCGGGACAGTGCGTCTGGCGATATGGACGATGCGGCCGTCAGCGTCGATGAACAGCATGTCGAGTGGGATGAAGGTGTTCTTCATCCACATGGTCGCGACTGGCCGGTCCGGCCAGTCGAACAGCATGCCGGCGTCCTCCGCCAGCGCTTGCCGGAACATCAGGCCCTGGTTCTTCTCCGCCGACGACCGCGCGATCTCGATACGAAACTCGTGCCGGGCGCCGTCGGCCGTGGCGATCGTCAGTTCGCCGACGGCGAAGGCGAACGCCGTCCCGAGCAGGAGCAGCAGGGCGGCGGTCGATGCCGCCGTCCGCCGGATGGCCAACAGCAGCCCGCTCATGCCGTGATTCCAGACGCAAACAGTGCCGGCGACATCCCGGGCCCGGGCCGGGACGTGACACCGAGGGCGATGTCCGCCAGTCGCCGTACCACTTCCCGCACCGGCCCCGCGTTCGGCGGATCGGCCAGCGTATCCAGCCAGCGCCGCTGCGGGGTACGACCAGCGGCGCGGTCCCAGCGCAGCGCCCCAAGGATGCCTCTCGCTTCCTCGGGCAGGGCTTGCGGGATCGGGCGGCCGTCGAGGACAGCCCATACGCCGGCCCAGCAGCGCGCGACACTCCACGGATTATAACCGCCACCGCCGAGCACCAGCAATCGCGGTGCCAGCTGGCGTACCTGCCGCACCGCATCCCACAACGCACCGTTCGACAGCGACAGCTTCGACAGCGGATCGTCGGCGAGCGCGTCGGCACCGCACTGCATCACCACGACCTGCGGATCGAAGCGGCGCAGCAGCGGGTCGACGACATGCTGCATCAGGAACGCCAGCTCGCTGTCGTTGAATCCGGCCGGGACGGGCAGGTTGTAGGCGCTCGGGGAGCGCACCACCGCGCGTCCGCTGCCCGGCCAACGACCGTCCTCGTGGACCGACAGCGTAAAGACCCGCGCGTCCTCGGCCAACGCGTCCTCCACGCCATCGCCGTGATGCGCGTCCACGTCGAGATAGAACACCCGCTCCACACCCGCGTCGAGCAGGAACAAAATCCCGAGCACAGGATCGTTGAGATAGCAGAAGCCGCTGGCACGGTCGCGCCGGCCATGGTGCGTACCGCCCGCGGGACTATGCACAACCTGCGCCTCGCCCGATGCGAGCAACTGTGCAGCGAGGATCGAGGCTCCGGCGGCGGTCGCGGGCCGGCTGAAAACCTCGCGATAGACGGGGTTGCCGAAGCGACCGATATGGTAGCGCTCGGCCTCCGCCTCGGTGACCCTCCCATCGCATTCTGCACGCTGCAGGCAGGCGACGTAGTCGGCTGCATGGAAGCGCTCGAGTTGCGCGACCGTCGCCCGCGGGCTGTCGATGTAGCGCGCCGGATCGAACCAGCCCATGGCGCGGATCAGATCGAGGGTCGTCGAAACGCGCGGGATCGACAGCGGATGCTTTCCCCCGTATGACGAGCGGCGGTAGATCTCGCTACCGATCAGCCTCGGCGCCACTCGGGCATCCCCAATCTCAGGCCGCGCGGAGGAGTTCGAATCTGCTATCATTCGCTCGTCATCCGAGACCGGCTCGCGGATCCGCCTTCCGCTGGAGGTGCCAGATAGCGCGCAACGACCACTACTCCCATCTGGAGCGCATCCACTTTTACGCGGGCGCTGTCATTTTCCGCGAGGGCCGGCCCGGCCACGAAGCCTACATCATCGAGAAGGGCGAGGTCGAAATCTTCACCGGGCCCGACGAGAACGGCACCGTGCTTGCCCATGTCGGCCCACACTGCATCTTCGGGGAAATGGCGCTGATAACCAACAAGCCGCGGTCGGCCTCCGCCCGCGCGGTGCGCAACACCGTGTGCTTCGTCATCAACGCACAGGACTTCCGCACCCGTCTCGGCGAAGTCAGCCCATTCATGCAGGTAATCGTGCGCGTGCTGGCCGAAAACGTACGCCAGTCGAACAGCCAGATCGATGCCGCCACCCGACGTATCCGCAGCCAGGAGCGGGTCCTCGACGCGGCCCGCAAAGGCGCGGAGGCCGAGGACCCGGCGCGTCAGCCGAAAGCCCGTAGCAGCAAGGGCGTGGTCCGGGGCGAATAGCCCGCGCCGTTACAAATTTTCACTGTTGATCAACACCGGCGGCACCGCAGCATGGCCATAGTCCGGCGCCACTGCGGAGCAAGCCATGGAAAGGAATAGCTGCGACGATCTGGATGACCGCTTCCGGAAACTCGAACGGCGGGTCTATTACAAGGACCAGCTCGTCTTCCGCGAGGGCGCGACCGCCGCCGACGTCTATATCATCCAGACCGGCCGCATCGAGATCTTCAAGAAGCGCGACGGCAGCGAGACTTCGCTGGCGATCCTCGGCCCCAATGCCATCTTCGGCGAAATGGCACTGGTCTCGGACAAGCGCCGCTCGGCCAGTGCCCGTGCGCTGACGGAAACAGTCTGCCACGTCATCCAGGAAGCGGATTTCCGGGCACGGCTCGACGAGTCGGGGCGCTTCAGCGACGCCCTGATCCGCGTACTGGCCGAAAACGTGCGCAGCACCAGCGAACTGCTCACCTCGCGCGAGGCGGACCTCGTCGCCCGCGAACGGGAGCTGCAGCAGCGCGAAGTGATCCTCGATGAACAGGCGCGCCTGCTCGCGCTGAAGGAGAAGCAGATCGAGGAAGCCGCAGAGGAGTACGATCGGCTGATGCGCGAGCTGCTGAACAGCATCGACGCCACCGCCCGGCCCGATCCGGCGGCAGCGGTCGGCGAGCTCGGTGCGGCGGCGCAGCGGGACGTCCGCCGCCGGCGCGCGATGGACGCAGCCTGAACCCTTCAGGCCCAGATCCCCGATCCGGGGCGTGGCCGATCCGCAGCATACTGGAAACCGAAGCGACGGCTGCACAATCAGGCCGTGTTACAGGCATCACATTTCCCGCGCGGAAACCTGTTGATAATCCGTCCTGATCGGGGTGGAGCCGAGCAACTGGAGGCCGGCATGACGACGACGATCCGGCATCGCGACGACTACTACAATCAGCTCGAACGCCGTCTCTTCCTGAAGGGTAGCCATATCTTTCTGGAAGGCGGGCAGGATACCGACGTCTTCATCATCGAGAGCGGCTCCGTCGAGATATTCAAGGGTAAGGGCGAGGGGCGCACCAGCCTCGCGCGTCTCGGCCCCAATGCGATCTTCGGCGAGATGGCCCTGGTCACCGGCCAGGGCCGCAGCGCCTCGGCAGTTGCCCTGCGCGACACCACCTGCTTCGTCATCCGTGAGCGGGAATTCCGCGAGCGTCTCAACAACGGTGCACGCATCGGACATTCGCTGATGCGGGTGCTGACCGACACCATCACCAGTTCGACCTCCCGCATCCTTGAGCAGAGCGCGCAGATCAGCCGCCTCAAGCGCGAGATCAAGGAGCGTGACGATCGTATCGACGAGTTGCAGGAACGCGTCTACCAGGCCGAGGCGGCGCTCAATCCCGAGGTGGATCGCGAGGACGAGGCACCGCTCGGCCCGAAGGTAGTCAGCAGCAAGGGCGTCGTTGCGGCCTGATCCCCTTGCGCCGTTCGGGCGCCCGCGTCATATATCCGTCATTCCCCGGGGGGAGCCGCCAGGCGGCTGAGAGGACTCCGCAACGGAGCCGACCCCTAGAACCTGATCCGGTTCGGACCGGCGTAGGGACGGGTCGATGGATGCCGCCGACTTCACCTTCCGGAATGCCAGCCCACCGCCCTCCGTCGAGTTGCGCGATGCGCGCCTGACCTACGGCGACACGCCGCTGTTCGACGGTCTCTCCTTCCGGCTGCCGGCCGGCGAATGGACCTGCCTGCTCGGGCCGAGCGGCGTCGGCAAGAGCACCCTCTTGCGGCTGATCGCGGGCCTTGTCCGCACGGACGAAGGTACGGGTGCCGAAATCGCCGCGAGCGACGGACACCCGCTGTCGGGACGCATCGCGTATATGGCACAGCAGGATCTGCTCATGCCCTGGCTGGGCGCGCTCGACAACATTCTGATCGGCTATCGCCTGCGGCGCGAACGGGTGACTTCCGAGGTCCGGCAGCGTGCCCGCTCGCTGCTCGCGCGAGTCGGCCTGAAGGGACGCGAGAACGATCGCCCGGGCACGCTGTCCGGCGGCATGCGGCAGCGGGTGGCGCTCGCACGCACGCTGATGGAGGACCGCGCTGTCCTGCTGATGGACGAGCCGTTCTCGGCGCTCGACTCGATCACGCGACTGCGCCTGCAGGAACTGGCCGTTGAGCTCCTCGCCGGCCGTACCGTGATGCTGGTCACGCACGA
Organism: Acetobacterales bacterium; assembly: GCA_040905765.1. GTDB lineage: Bacteria > Pseudomonadota > Alphaproteobacteria > JBBDQX01 > JBBDQX01 > JBBDQX01. The sequence goes on along the minus strand of JBBDQX010000059.1, from coordinate 4,446 downwards.
TCCTCTGGAGGCGCTGCGCCTCGGCGACTCCGTTCATGTCATGGCCGGGCGGCCGGTGATCGTCGACGACCCGATCCGTCCCGCCGGCAACCCCCCTCGTCCGGTGTCGGACCCGCAACTACTCACGCTGCAGGGGGACCTGCTCGCACGGCTCGCACGGGCCCATGACCGGGGGGAGGACACGGCATGATGCGCGTCGCCCGTCCGCTCATCGTCTTCGGCGGCCTCATCGTGTTGTGGCAGGTGCTGGTCTGGGCGACCGGCGTGCAGCGCTTCATCCTGCCGTCGCCTCGCGATGTGTTCGGCGCTTTGGTACGTGACTACGACATCCTCGCCTGGCATGCCTGGATAACCGTCAGCGAGATCCTGCTGGGCCTCGTCACCGGCTCCCTCGCCGGCGCGGCGACCGCGCTGTGCCTCGCTTATTTCCGGCGGGCGCAACGCTGGCTGATGCCGGTGCTGCTCGCACTTCAGGCCATGCCGGTGTTCGCGCTGGCACCGATCCTCGTGCTTTGGTTCGGCTTCGGCCTCGCCTCGAAGGTCGTGATGGCAACGCTGATCATCTACTTCCCCGTAACCGCCGCCTTCTACGACGGGCTCCGCCGCACCGAAACGGGCTGGCTCGATCTCGCCCGGACCATGAACGGCACCCGCTGGACGACGCTGCTGCGGCTGCGCATCCCGGGTGCGCTGCCGGCCCTCGCCTCCGGCCTGCGCGTTGCCACCGCGGTCGCGCCGATCGGTGCGGTCGTCGCCGAATGGGTCGGTGCCAGCGCGGGGCTCGGCTTCCTGATGCTGCACGCCAACGCCCGCGTCCAGACCGACGTGATGTTCGCCGCGCTGTTCGTGCTGGCGCTGCTCAGCGTCGCCCTCTACTTCGCCGTCGACAAAATCCTCCGCCGGGCGATGCCCTGGCAGGCCGACACCCTCCCCAGTGAAGAACGCGAGGCATGACCATGCACTCCAAGTCCCTGCTCGCCGCCGTCGCCATCGCCATGGCGCTGGCAACCCCGACCCGGGCGGCCGACAAGATGACGCTGCTGCTCGACTGGTTCATCAACCCGGACCATGGCCCAATCTACGTCGCGCTGGAACGCGGCTACTTCGAGGACGCCAACCTCGACGTCGAGATCATCGCTCCGGCGGACCCCAGCGCGCCGCCGAAGCTGGTCGCCGCGGGCAAGGCCGAGCTGGCCGTTTCATATCAGGCGCAGCTTCACCTGCAGGTCGCTGCCGGGCTGCCGATCGCGCGGGTCGGCACGCTGGTGGCGACGCCGCTGAACACGCTGGTCACGCTGCGCGACGGGCCGGTCAAGACGCTGGCGGACCTCAAGGGCAGGAAGGTCGGCTACTCGGTCGCCGGCACCGAGGAAGCGCTGCTCGGTACCATGCTGAAGACCGTCGGCCTGACGCTGGACGACATCGAACTGGTCAACGTGAACTTCTCGATCTCGCCGTCGTTGCTGTCGGGCAAGGTCGACGCCGTCATCGGCGCATATCGTAACTTCGAGCTCAACCAGATGGACATCGAAGGCCATCCCGGCCGGGCGTTCTACATCGAGGAGCACGGCGTGCCCCCGATCGACCAGCTCATCTACGTGACCCATCGGAACCTGGTAGGCGACGACCGGCTGCGCCGCTTCATCGACGCGACGGAGCGCGGCGTGCAGTACCTCGTCAACCATCCCGACGAGTCGTGGGAGCTGTTCAAAAAAGGCCGTCGGGAGGTCGACAACGAACTCAACCGGCGCGCCTGGTATGACACCATCCCGCGCTTCGCGCTGCGGCCCGGCGCGGTGGACCGGGAGCGCTATCGCCGCTTCGGCCAGTTCCTGATCGACGCCGGCCTGATCGAGAAGCTGCCGCCGCTCGACGAGTACGCGCTGGAACTGCCGCCGGGGAAATGACGGGGCGACTGGATGCACTGCTGAAGGAGGTCCGCGCCTGCCGCATGTGCGCCGGATACCTGCCGCTCGGCCCGCGGCCGGTACTGTCCGTGAGCCCCCCTGCCCGTATCCTGATCATTGGCCAGGCCCCGGGAACCAGGGTCCACGAGACGGGAATTCCCTGGAACGATCCGTCCGGCGAACGGTTGCGCCAGTGGATGGTGGTTGACCGAGAGACGTTCTATGACGCCTCGCGCATCGCCATCATGCCAATGGGGCTGTGCTACCCGGGGCGGCTGGCGCGCGGCGGCGACGCGCCACCGCGGAAGGAGTGCGCGCCGGCCTGGCACGCGCGCGTGCGCGCGGAGCTTCCCGACGTCGAACTGACCCTGCTGGTCGGCAGCTACGCCCAGGCGTTCTACCTCCACGGCGTGCGCAAGCTGACGATGACCGGGACCGTCAGGGCATTCCGGGAATATCTGCCCGACTACCTGCCTCTGCCGCATCCGAGCTGGCGCACGACCGGCTGGCTGCGCCGCAACCCCTGGTTCGAAACGGACGTGCTTCCCGAGCTGCGGGCGCGCGTCGTCACGTTGCTGGCCCCTACTCCGCAGCGCCGCGGACGTCCTCGGGCACCACGGTCCTGACGATCGATTCGTCGAGCGACTCGAAGTCGTGATAGCCGATGGCCTCGTAGAGTTCTGCCCGGGTCTGCATGCTGTCGAGCATCGACCCGGTCTCGCCGGTCTCGGCGAGCTTTTCATAGAGACCGGTCATCGCCTTGGCAGCGACCCGCAGCGACGACACGGGCCAGATCACCATCTTGTAGCCGAAGGATTCGAACTGCTTCGCGGTGTAGTACGGGGTACGGCCGAACTCGGTCATGTTCGCCAGAAGCGGTGCGTCCACCGCTTTCGCGAAGGTGCGGAAATCCTCCTCGGTCCGCAGCGCCTCCGGGAAGATCGCGTCGGCACCGGCCTCCAGGTACAGCTTCGCCCGGGCAATGCCGCCGTCCATGCCTTCGGACGCCACCGCGTCGGTGCGGGCGACGATGCGGAGATGCCGGCGGGCCTTGCGGGCCGCAGCGATCTTCGCGGCCATGTCGGTCGGCGAGGTCAGCCGCTTGTCGTTGAGATGGCCGCATTTCTTCGGCAGCACCTGGTCCTCGATCTGCACCGCCCCCGCGCCGGCGTCCTCAAGTTCCCGGACCAGCCGCATGACATTCAGGATCTCGCCATAGCCTGTATCGCCGTCGACCAGGATTGGCAGGCCCGTTGCCCGCGCGATCATCCGCGTGAAGAAGCACAGGTCCTCGATGGTGATCAGCCCGACATCGGGCACGCCCATGCTCGCCGTCACCGCCGCGCCAGACAGGTAGAGGCTGCGGAAGCCGGCCCGCTTCGCCAGCAGCCCGGCCATCGCATTGTGCGCCCCCGGCATCTGCAGGATGCCCGGCTGCTCCAGCAGCCCGGCAAACCGGTCGCCGGCCGGCATGTCCGGAATCCCGTCTGCGGTGAGCCAGGTCATGTCTTCCTCCTCGTTTCCAGGGCCAAGGCTGTGGCGCAGTGTATGAACCGCCCCGGCACCGTGCAACGTCACGCAGTTGCATCGGCCCACCCCGCCAACTAGGGTTGCCGCTGTCCGCAATGTGGCAGTTCCGCCGCGTCCCAGGAAATCCCGGATGCCCATCAAGTCGATCCTCGTCCACCTCGACCGGCGCCCAGACCACGTCAACCGCATTGGGGTCGCGATAGATCTCGCGAAACGTTTCGGTGCCCATCTGGAGCTGTTCTATCCGACCCAGCCCGTTCCCATGCCTGCAGCGATCCACGGTTATGGCGCCTCGCATGAGTTCCTCGAGGAAGAGCGTGAGATCGCCGAGAAGCATCGCACCGAGCTGGCGAAGGGTCTGGACGACAGGGACGACCTGAAGGACATCTCCTGGCGGTTCGCGCACGAAGAGGGCGAGGCGCTCGGTCCTCTGGCCCACCACGCCTTATACGCCGACCTTACGATCGTCACGAAGTCCCATCCGGACAGCTTCGAGAGCTGGCTCGGCCCCCATCTGCCCCAGCACCTGCCGCTGGCCTGCGGGTGCCCGACGCTTATCCTTCCGGAGGGCTGGGACCACACGAAGCCCTTCGGCCGGACCATCTGCTTCGGCTGGAAGCCGGGCAGCGAGTGCGCGCGCACGATGCGCGACGCGTTGCCGTTCTTCGAGACGGCGAATCGGGTGCTGGTGCTCGCAGTGCGGCCGAACGACCCGGACCACATGCCGGATGAGGGAGTAGACCGTTACCTTCGCCGGCACGGGGTGCGGACCCAGCTCCTCGACCACATGGACGACGACCGCCACGCCGGCAAGGGCCTGGTCAACGCCGTGCGCGACTTCCATTGCGACATGCTGGTGATGGGTTCATACGGCCGCTCGCGCTGGCGGGAACTCATCCTCGGCGGCGCCACGGAGCATGTGCTCGAACACGCCGACGTGCCGGTACTGATGGGACACTAGCAGGCTGTTGAAGAAGTGACGCGTTCGGCCTTGAGGGTGGCCTCGTCG
>JBBDQX010000058.1:0-9520 GCA_040905765.1 Acetobacterales bacterium | reverse complement strand
CGTGCCGATGTTCACATGCGGCTTCGTTCGCTCGAATTTCGCCTTCGCCATCGCTCTATTCCGTTGCCCTATAGTCGCTGTTCACGGTAGTCGCTGTTCAAGCCGTTGCCGTTCGCGCCATCGCCGGGAGCCGAAAACCGCCTCGACCCGGGCCTCCCCGCCCGGCCCGCCGGTCAGACCGCGGCGAAAACCCGTGGAGCGGGTGAGGGGAATCGAACCCCCGTCTTAAGCTTGGAAGGCTTCTGCTCTACCATTGAGCTACACCCGCCCAATCCAGCGTCGTCTCCTTGCATTCCGCGCCGTCGTCGCCGGGCCAAACCGGGTGGTGGAGGGGGTTGGATTCGAACCAACGTAGGCATACGCCAACGGGTTTACAGCCCGTCCCCTTTAGCCACTCGGGCACCCCTCCTGACCTCCGGTCCCCGGAGCGGTTACGACACCCCGCGGAACGGGACGCGCAATATGGAGATACCGCCGGAGATGTCAACAAAATCCGCCTGTTGGGCAAAAGCGCAGATACCCGCCGCCTCGTCTTCCGCTCCGCGAGGAGCCAGGCGCCGGGTTGCATGCGTCTTGACCACGGCCGAAAATAGAGATCGCCATGGATAGACGCAAGGGCAATGACGGCGGAAAACGCCGAGGGGTGGGCCACCGGCCGGGCGGCGGGCCGTCCCGGCAGCACGGCAGCGAGCCGGGCGCCAACCGGACGGCGGGGGAGTCCGGGGGCGGGATCTACTGGCTTTTCGGCCTGCACAGCGCCGAGGCGGCGCTGAGAAACCCGCTGCGGCGTATACACCGGGTCCTCTGCATCGAGCAGCACCGGGAAAAAGCGGCGGCGGCGATCGCCGCCGGCGAGCCGGTGCCGGTCGAAATCATCGGCCGGGCGGACATCGACGGGCGGCTGCCGCCCGGGTCCGTGCACCAGGGTCTGGCCCTCAGGGTATCGCCGCTGCCGGAACTGATGCTGGACGATGCGTTGTCGGGCGCCGGCGCCGCGCCGCGCGTGGTCGTGCTCGACCAGGTCACCGACCCGCACAATGTCGGCGCGATCCTGCGCAGCGCCGCCGCGTTCGGCGCATGTGCGGTCGTGGTGCAGCGACGGCACTCGCCGCCGGAGACGGCAGCCCTCGCCAAGGCGGCCTCGGGCGGCCTCGAGCGCGTGCCGCTGGTGCGCGAGACCAACCTCGCCCGCGCCATCGTCGACCTGCAGGAGCGCGGCTTCTGGTGCATCGGCCTCGACCCGGACGCGCCGCGGACGCTGGCGGAAGCCGTGTCCGCGGGACCCACAGCCCTGGTTCTGGGCGCCGAGGGGCCGGGACTGCGCCGGCTTACCGCGGAACGCTGCGACGCCCTGGCCCGGCTGCCGATCACCGGCGTCGAAAGCCTCAACGTCGCGGCGGCGGCGGCCATCGGATTGTACGAACTGAACCGCGATCGCGCCTGAGCCGGCCGCCGATACTTGGCAGCGGCGGCCGGCGCGCGTAGTTTTCGGGCGACGACGCCAGGCGCCGGCTTAGCTCAGTTGGTAGAGCAGCGGTTTTGTAAACCGAAGGTCGCGGGTTCAAATCCTGCAGCCGGCACCATCGCTCCTGCCCGACCCCCTAGAGTTCGGCCTCCTGCCGCTCCAATGCGGCGAGCAGCTTCGGCGGCGAGATCGGCACCGAGTCCATCCGCCGGTCCACCGCATCGGCCACGGCATTGGCGACCGCAGCCAGCACCGGCACGATGTTCACCTCGCCGACGCCCTTGACCCCGTAGGGATGGTTCGGGTTCGGCACTTCCACCACGACCGTCTCGATCATCGGCAGGTCGGAGCACACCGGCATGCGATAGTCGAGGAAGCCCGGGTTCTCCATCTTCCCTTCCTTGCCGTAGACATACTCCTCGTTCAGCGCCCAGCCGAGGCCCTGCACGGCACCGCCCTGCATCTGTCCCTCGACGTAGCTGCGATGGATCGCGCGGCCGGCATCCTGCGCCACGACATGTCGCAGCACGGTCACCCGGCCGGTCTCCGGATCCACCTCGACGTCGCACAACTGGGTCGAGAAGCCGGGCGCCTGGCCGCTGGCGTTGACGGCGTTGGCCGAGCCGATCGGCCCGCCGGTGGCGGACGCCTTCGCCGCCAGATCCTTCAGCGACAGCGGCTCGAACTGGCCGACGTTGGAACTCGACGGCTTGGCGTAGCCTTCCTCCCAGTCGACCGCCTCGACATCGACGTCCCACAGCTTGGCGGCGCGGGCACGCAACTCGTCGATCACTTGCTTGCAGACGCCGATCACAGCGAGCCCGCTGGCGAAGGTGACGCGCGAGCCGGCGGTCAGGTGGGTATAGGCCACGGTCGCGGTATCGCTGACGGTGGCGCGCACCTGGTCGTAGGGGATGCCCAGCATCTCCGCCGCCATCATCGCCATCGAGGCGCGCGAGCCACCGATGTCGGGGCTGCCCGTCGAGACGACGGCGGTGCCGTCGGCGTTGATGAACAGGCTGGCGCCGGACTCGCCGCCGCCGTTGAACCAGTAGCCGGAGGCGACGCCCCTGCCCTGGTTCGGACCGAGCGGCTGCTTGTAGGCGGGATGGCTCTGGATCGCCTCGAGCGTGGCGCTGTAGCCCTCGTGGCTCATCTTTCCGCCGATCATCGGCGTGCCGATGTGCGTCGCGTTCTTGAGGCGCAGTTCGATCGGGTCCATGCCGATCTTCTTCGCCAGGATGTCGAGCACGCTCTCGACCCCGAACGCCGAGATCGGGGAGCCCGGCGCACGGTACGCGGCGGTCTTCGGCCGGTTCGACACCACGTCGTAGCCGACCGTCCGCTGGTTCGGGATGGCATAGAGCGCGAAGGCGCACAGGCAGCCGTTCATCACCGGCGAGCCGGGGAACGCCCCCGCCTGGTACTTGAAGGTCGCCTCGCCGGCGGTGATCGTGCCGTCCTTCTTGATGCCGATCCTGATCTTCATCTTCGCGCCGGAGGTCGGCCCGGTGGCACGGAAGACCTCGCTGCGGCTCATCACCAGCTTGACCGGATGGCCGGACTTCTTCGACAGCGCCATCGCCAGCGGTTCGACGTACACGACGGTCTTGCCGCCGAATCCGCCGCCGATCTCGGTCGGGTTGACCTTGAGGTCGTTCAGCCGCATGCCCAGCAGCTTCGCCGTCAGGTTGCGCACGACGAAGTGCCCCTGCGACGACGACCACAGTTCGCCCTGCCCGTCCGCGTCGTAGCGCGCCAGGCAGCCATGCGGCTCGATATAGCCCTGGTGCGAGGCCGCCGTGGCGAACTCCTTCTCAAGCACCTCGTCGGCCTCGGCGAAGCCCTTGTCAATGTCGCCGATCTTGAATTCGAGGTACTTGCTGATGTTCGACGGCCTGGTCGGCGCCGGGTCGACGCCGCGCGTGATCATGTCCTCGAACAGCAGCGGGGCGTCTTCCTTCATCGCCTCGTCTACGTCGATGACGTGCGGCAGCACCTCGTAGTCGACCTCGATCAGCGAGATCGCCTTGGCAGCGATCGAGGGACTGGCCGCCGCCACCGCGGCGACAGCATGCCCCTCGTAAAGCACCTTCTCGCGCGCAATCACGTTGCGGGTGACATGCCAAAGGTTCACCGCCGTGCGCTCGGGTCCGACGTAGGCGAACTCCTGCTCGGGGAAGTCCTTCGACGTCACCACCGCCTTCACGCCGCGCAGCGCCTCGGCCTTCGAGGTGTCGATGGAGCGGATGCGGGCGTGCGCGTGCGGACTGCGCAGGACCTTGCCGGCGAGCGTACCGGGCAGCGTGTAGTCGCTGCCGAACTTCGCCGTGCCCGTCACCTTCGGCACCCCGTCGGGACGGACGGGGCGCGTGCCGATCAGCTTGTAGGCCTTCTTGATGTCACCTTCAGGCATTGGCTTGACCTCGCATTTCAGCGGCCGCGTCTAGCACGGCGTGGACGATCTTGTCGTAACCGGTGCAGCGGCAGAGGTTGCCTGCCAGCCAGTAGCGCACCTCGGTCTCGCTCGGGTCCGGGTTCTTCTCCAGCAGCGACTTGGCCGCCACCAGGAAACCCGGCGTGCAGTAGCCGCACTGCAGCGCGGCATGCTCGAGGAACTTGCGCTGCAGCGGGTGCAGGTGGTCGCCCTCGGCCATGCCCTCGATGGTCTCGATCTCCCTGCCCTCGGCCTCGACGCCGAGGATCAGGCAGGAGCAGACGAGCCGCCCGTCGACCGTGACGCTGCAGGCGCCGCAGTCGCCCGACCCGCAGCCTTCCTTGCTGCCGGTCAGCTCCAGTTCGTCGCGCAGGACATCGAGAAGCGTCTGCTGCGTCTCGCAGAGGAACTCGATCTCCTCGCCGTTGATCGTCGTGGTCACATGATGCTTGGCCATCAGTTCGCCCTCGCGCGTTCGGCGGCCAGCAAGGCCGCCCGGCGGGCCAGCGTGCCCGCCACCCTGGTGCGGAACGCGATCGTTCCGCGCTTGTCGTCGATCGGCCGGCACGCCGCCTGCGCCGCGGCGTCGAGCCGGGCCAGCGCCGCCTCGTCGATCTTCGAGCCGATCAGCGCCTCGGCCGCCGCCGGCACGACGATGACGGTCGGCGCCACCGCGCCGAGTGCGACCTTGGCCGCCGTGCAGACGCCGTCGCCATCGAGCGTCAGGCAGACGCCGCAGCCGACGGCGGCGATGTCCATCTCGGTCCGCGGGATCATCCGCAGATAGGCGTCGCCCGTTCCTTCCGGATGTTCCGGCAACAGGAACTCGACGACGAATTCTCCCGGCGCCAGTGAGGTCCTGCCGGGCTTCGTCGGGATGTCCTCGACCGCCACTTCGCGGGTGCCGTTCGGCCCCGCCACCGTCACCCTCGCGCCAGCGACGACGAGCGCCGGCACGCTGTCCGCGGCCGGCGACGCGTTGCACAGGTTGCCGCCCATGCTCGCCCGGCCCTGGATCTGCGTCGAGCCGATGAGGTCGACCGCTTCCACGACGCCGGGCCACAGGCTCGCCACTTCGGCATGTTCGCTCAGCTCCGCGCCCGGCACCGCCGCGCCGATCCGGAACCCTTCCCCGTTGCCGGCGATGCCCCGCAACTCGGGGATTTTCTTCACGTCGACGATCAGCGCCGGCGCGACCATGCCGCTGCGCATCTGCACCAGCAGGTCCGTGCCGCCGGCGAGCACGCGCCCGCCGCCGTTGGCCCCGCCGAGCAAAGCGACCGCATCCTGCACCGATTCCGGCGCCTCATATCGAACTGAAGTCATCGTGCCGTTCCGTCTCCCTTTCCGTCACCCGGCCGCTCGCCGGCACCCGGCGCCACGGCCGCGGCGCTCCTCTTAGACAGGAAACGTGGAGATTAACCGCGAACCCTGCGTGACGGTAGACGCCGTGGCGCGGGCGAAGCAAGCCGGAGAGGGCATTTTTCCGCGGCCATGCTCCCGCGTCCGGGGGGGGGGGGTGAATAAAATAATACTCAACATTGCAATCCGACGACCCCGCAGTACGTGCGACTGGTCAACCTTTCGAAGGAGCGGGCCATGTCGCTCGAGTCGCCCGACGGACGCGCCAGCGCGACCGACGCGGAGAGTTCCCGCGCCGACGCCGGCCCGGTCCCCGCACTCTCGGTGTTCGACGCCGTGGCGGTGATCGTCGGGGTCGTCGTCGGCGCCGGCATCTTCCGGCTCCCCAGCCTCGTGGCCATGCACCTCGACAGCGAGGCGCTGATCCTGCTCGCCTGGCTGGTCGGGGGAGGCGTCTCGCTGATCGGCGCGCTCTGCTACGCGGAGTTGACCACCACCTATCCGCATTCCGGCGGCGAATATCATTTCCTGACCCGCGCCTACGGTCCCGGGTGCGGTTTCATGTTCGGCTGGGCGCGAATGACCGTGGTCCAGACGGGCAGCAAGTGCTGTTCGCGGCGACCCTCGCCGGCCTCGCCTGCGTGGTGGTGGTCGGGCTGTTCATGGCGCCGCCGGCGCCCCCCGCCGACGCCGGCGAATCAAATCCCGGCTCGGCCGCGTTCGGACTGGCGATGGTCATGGTGCTCCTCACCTACGGCGGCTGGAACGAAAGCGCGTACATCTCCGCCGAGGTCCGCGACGGCCGCCGCAACATGAGCCGCGCCCTGGTGATCGGCATCGCCCTCATCACCCTCGGCTATCTCGCCGTGAACTATGCCTACCTCCGCGTCCTCGGCGCTTCGGGCATGGCGCAATCCGATGCCGTCGCCCATGACCTGATGGAAGCGGCGCTCGGTCCCGCCGGCGCCACGCTGCTGAGCGCGCTGGTGGTGGTGGTCGTGCTGGCGTCGCTGAACGTGACCATCCTGACGGGCGCACGCACCAACTATGCCCTCGGCCGCGACATGCCGCTGCTCGGCGCGCTCGGACAATGGAGCGGCAGATACGGCGCGCCGGTCACCGCGCTGCTGGTGCAGGCGGGCGTCGCGCTCGGCCTGGTGCTCGCCGGCACGATGAGCCGCAGCGGCATCGAGGCGGTGGTCGACTACCTATCGCCGGTATTCTGGCTGTTCTTCCTGCTGACCGGCCTCAGCCTGTTCGTGCTGCGGTGGCGCGACCCGGAGCGTGAACGGCCGTTCCGCGTGCCGCTCTATCCGGTGACGCCGGCTCTGTTCTGCGCCTCCAGCGCCTACCTCCTCTGGTCCAGCGTCAACTACACCGGCTCCGGTGCATTCGCCGGCGTCGCCGTCCTGCTGACCGGCATCCCCGTGCTGTTGATCGGTCGACGCAGCGCCCGGTACCGCCGGGCGGATCACTACCCCCCGCCCGCGACGTCTGTCGCGGACACTCCCGTGCCCGACAAAGGAGACTGAGACGATGAACGCGATGCGAAAAGCGCTGTTCGCCCTGCCGGCCTTTCTGGTCATGCACCCCGGCTTCGCCACGCTTGCGACGGCCCGGGACGTGCCCTACGTGCCGACCCCCGAGGCGACGGTGAACAAGATGCTGGAGCTGGCCGAGGCCGGGCCGGACGATCTGCTCTACGACCTTGGTTCCGGCGACGGCCGTATCGTCATCACCGCCGTGCGCGACTTCGGCGTGCCGCGGGCGATCGGCATCGACATCGATCCGGAACGGATCGCAGAAAGTCTCCGGAACGCCGAGGAAGCGGGCGTGACAGACCGGACGGAGTTCCGCGAGGAGAACGTCTTCGAGACGGATTTCAGCGAGGCCAGCGTGGTCACGATGTACCTGCTTAGCACCGTGAACCTGAAGCTGCGTCCGCGCATCCTTTCGGAACTGAAGCCCGGAACGCGTGTGGTGTCGCATGCCTTCGACATGGACGAATGGCAGCCGGACCGAACCGCACGGGTCCCCGAGGAGAACGACAACCTCTTTATGTGGATCGTGCCCGCGCAGGCGGCCGGGACATGGCAATGGAGCGCCGGCGAACGCAGCTTCGAGACCGAGATCATGCAGTCCTTCCAGAACCTCGAGGCAAAGGTTCCGGAGGGCGAACCGATGACGATCGACCGCATCGCATTGAGCGGCGCCAGCCTCTCCTTCGAGGGCAGCTTCCGGCGGGACGGTAGCACCGTCCCGCTCCGCTTCGACGGCGAGGTGTCGGGTGACCGGATCGAAGGAACGATGTCGGTCGATGGCCGCGAGATGAAGGCGAGCGCCGAGCGGACGGCGCGGCACACGCGCCGCGAGTCGGCACCCGGCGAAGCCCGGCGGGCCGATCCTTCCTGACCGGGCCGACGCACCCCCCGCCCCGCGGCCCGCGGGGCGGGGTATATCCGTCCATCACGTCCGGCGGCGAGGCGGCGGTGCAGTTCTAAGAGGCCGCCTGAGGCTACTCCGCCGCCTTCGGGCACCGGCCGCGAAGCTGCAGCACGGCCTCCGCGACACGGGCAACGTCGCCATCGTCGATCTCGTGATGCAGCGTCATGCGCAGCCGCCATTTGCCCCAGGTCGCGGCCCTGATACCGCTTGCCGCCAACGCGGCCTGCCACTCCGCCGCCGGCTTCCCCGACGGCCGGGTCGACAGCGTGACGAGGTTGGTTTCGACCTCCGCCGGGTCGAGCATCTCGGGTGCGGCGGCGCCGATGGCGTCGGCGAGGCGACGGGCGCGCGCATGATCCTCGGCCAGCCTGTCAGCCATCGTCTCCAGCGCGACGATGCCGGCCGCCGCCAGCGAGCCGATCTGTCGCATCGCCCCTCCCAACTGCCGGCGGAACGCCGTCGCCCGGTCGATCGTTTCCGGCGGGCCGGCGAGGACCGCGCCGGCCGGCGCGCCGAGCCCCTTGCACAGGCAGACGCACACGGTATCGGCGACCGAAGACAGGTCCGCCACCGTGGTCCGCAGTGCGACCGCCGCGTTGAACAGCCGCGCGCCGTCGAGATGCACCGCCATGCCGGCGGTCCGCGCGATCGCCGCCGCCGCGGCCATGTGCGCCGGCGGCACCACCGCGCCGTTGCAGTGCGTGTGAGTATTCTCCAGGCACAGCAGCGCGGTGCGCAACCCGCGATGGGTGGTGTGCGCCGCGACGGCATCCTCCAGCTCGTCGAGGTCGATCGCCCCCCGCATCCCGCCGAGGCCGAGACAGGGCACGGCGAGCGCGCCGAGGCCGCCGAGCTCGTGGCGGAAGACGTGGCTGTTGCTCTCCGCCACCGCCCACTCGCCGCGCCCGAGCTGCGCCAGCACGGCGACCAGGTTCGCCATCGTGCCGGACGGCAGGAACAGCGCCGCCTGCTTGCCCAGCCGCGCCGCCGCCATCTCCTCCAGCGCCAGTACCGTCGGGTCGTCGCGCCAGCCGTCGTCGCCGACCGGCGCCGCCGCCATGCGCTCGCGCATCGCCGGCGTGGGCTTGCTCACTGTGTCGCTGCGCAGGTCTATCATCGCCCCTCCCGAAGGCCGATTGTGCCCCACCCCACGGCCGGCGTCACCGCTCCACCGGCAGGTCCTTTGCATCCGGCACCCGCAAACAGTTAGGCGTGGTGTCACACGCAGACCCGGAAAACAGCGATGCGAGGTCCGTCTTGCCGACCGGATATCGATACCGCATGGCCGCCTCTTCCCCAGTTCACCCGGCCTGCCGGGCCGGCTTCGCCGCGGCCGGCGAGTTGACCTACGAGGCGCGCCCGTGGGAGTTCGAATCGGCGCTCAGCTACGACTATGCGTCCGAAGACGCCGGACCGACACCATCGCCAAGGTCAGCCCGGTCGACGGCTTCTGACGGTCAGGTCTTGGCGGGGACGACGACGCGGTAGATGAACAGGGTGGATGCGACGACGATCCCCGCGCCGATCCAGATGTTCCAGGCCGGCACGTCGCCCCACAGCATGTAGCCCCACGCCGCGGCCCACAGCAGCGTGGTGTACTTGAACGGGCTTACGATCGCCGCCTCGGCGAGGCGGAACGCCTCGATGGCGAGGAAGTGGCCGGCGAACTGGATCACGCCGGTGGCCGCCAGCAGCGTCCACTCCCAGCCGGTCGGGGTCGCCCAGCCGAACGGCAGCGAGAACAAGCCGCCGATCATCATCGCGACGGCGGAGTAGAACATGATCGCGCCGGAGGTCTCGGTAACGCTCAT
>JBBDQX010000057.1:3990-9555 GCA_040905765.1 Acetobacterales bacterium | reverse complement strand
GGTTCCAGAAGTACATGCCCTCGGCCCGGGCCAGAAGGCGCGGGCTCTTCTTGAAGTGCCGGTTCGGCGTGAACGGCAGCCAGAACTCCTCCAGCGAGTTCACTTTCGGCAGGACGTTCATGGCGAATTCTCCTCGGGTAGGGGGGATCGACCCAGCCTAGTCCCGCGATCAGTTCCTGCACAGGGGCGGTGTGCCGATTCGCTTGGCGCCCATGCCCAGGACACGTTCGCAGGCGAGCGCGGCGGCGAGCAGCCTCTCTTCCTCGCCGGCCCGGCCGACAAGCTGCAGCCCGACCGGCATGCCGACCGCGTCAAGCGCCACCGGCAGGGTGATGGCGCACAGGCCGAGCAGGTTCACCGGCTGGGTATTCTGCGTCATGCGCACGCTGTGGCGGCTGTAGCCCTTGCGGTCGGCCACCTCGCCGACCAGCGGCGGGGTGATCGGCACGGTCGGCGTCAGCAGGGCGTCGACATGGCGCAGCTTCTCCGCCGCGATCGCCGCCAGCGCGCGCACCTTGCGCATCTCGAGGAAATAATCGGTCGCCTTGATCTCGCGGGCCTGCGCGAAGCGGATGCCGACGTCGGGATCGAAGGTCTCGGCACGGTCGGGAAACAGATCATCGACGAAGGTGATGCCCTCGACGCCGAAGAAGCCGCCGCGGAAAAAACGCTCGCGAGCCTCGCCTGCATCGGGGAACGCGATGCGCCGGACGCGCGCACCTGTCTTCGACAACTCGTCGATCGCCTCCTTCACGCCCTCGGCGACACCCGGAGAGCAATCGTCCCAGAAATGCTCGTCGCAAACCGCGAGCCGCAGATCCGCCGCCTCGACATCGCCGATACGGGCGAACAGGGCATCGACGCCGGAGCAGGAGGGGTCGATGACCGCGAAGGCGACCGCCGCATCCTCGGCGCTGCGCGTCAGCGGGCCCGGCGTATCGAAGCTCGGACTCAGCGGCACGATGCCATCGACCGACCAGCGGTCCACCGCCACCTTCAGCCCGACCTGTCCGGTGACGCTGGCCGGTATGCGGACCGACCCGCCCGTGTCCGTGCCCATCGCGATGACCGCGGACCCTTCGGCCAGCGACACGCCGGCCCCCGCGCTGGAGCCTCCGCAGACGCGATGACCGTTCGCGTCCCACGGGTTGCGTGGCGCGCCCCAATGAGCATTCGTGCCGACCGGGCCGAAGGCGAACTCCACCGTGTGGGTCTTGCCCATCACGACGCCGAATGCCTGCTTGAGCGCGCGGACCACCGGCCCCTCCCGGCGCCATTCCTCCGGCAGCTCCTTCGGCGTGCCGGCACAGATCGGCATGCCGGCGACTCCGAAGAGATCCTTGATCGCCAGGGGCATGCCGGCCAGCGGACCCGCCGGATAACCTGCGGCGAGCGCGGCGTCGACCGCGCGAGCCGCCTGCAGCGCCCCTTCCGGGTGCCAGTGCTTGTAGGCGGCGAGCGGTCCCCCGCGACTGTCATGAGCGTCGATCGCCGCCTCCGCGACGGCAACCGCGCTCAATCGCCCTGCCCT
This sequence comes from Acetobacterales bacterium, assembly GCA_040905765.1. Classification (GTDB taxonomy): domain Bacteria; phylum Pseudomonadota; class Alphaproteobacteria; order JBBDQX01; family JBBDQX01; genus JBBDQX01. Next base: position 8,024 of record JBBDQX010000057.1, on the reverse strand, counting down.
GACATCCGCGCACAGTGCGCGGATTGGCCTGTCCAGTGTCGCCATCGTTCCCACCTAGCCCAGCGATTGCAGCAAACGGATCATCAGTGTCTGGCGCGGCACCAGCCGCGAGACGAAGATGTGCTCGTCATGGGTATGGAAACCGGCGCCGTCGGCGCCGATGCCGTCCAGCGTCGGAATTCCCAGCGCAGCGGTGAAGTTGCCGTCCGAGCCGCCCCCGGTCGCCATGTCCCGCAGATCGAGGTCGATCTCCTCCGCGAGACTGCGTGCACGGCGGTACAGCGCATCGATGCCGGCATCCTTGGTGAACGGAGGCCGCGTCAGGAAGCCGGTGACCGTCACCTCGACGTCCTTGCCCATAGGCCGCAGGCCAAGGATCTCCGCGTTCATGCGCTCCGCCTCCTCGGCGGTGGAAACGCGGAGATCGATCCCTGCCCACGCTTGGGCCGGCACGATGTTATTCTTGGTACCGCCGCCGATGGTGCCGACGTTGATGCTGACATCGCGGTCGTAATCGGTCATCGCCTCGAGCCTGATCACCTGCCGGGCCAGTTCCAGCACCGCACTGCGGCCGTCCTGATGGGCGACGCCGGAATGCGCTGCGCGGCCCTTCACATCCATACGGTAACGGCCGCCGCCACGCCGCCCGGTGACGCAGCGACCGCCGCCGCGCCCCGGCTCGGTCACCAGCGCGTACCTGGCCCTGCGCGCCTCGTCCTCGATCAGCGTCCGCGAAGCCGTGCTGCCTAGTTCCTCGTCCGGCGTGAGCAGGATCGTGACCGGCAGGCCCGTCTCCTCGTTCGCCCGGCGCAGCACCCGCAGCGCGTTGATCCCCATCCAGGCGCCGCCCTTCATGTCGGCGATGCCCGGCCCGTAAGCGCGGTCGCCCTCGACCTTGAACGGCAGCGGCCCCGCCAGGGTGCCGAGGGGATGGACGGTATCGAGGTGGCTGAGCACCAGCACGCCCGGCCGGTCGTCGCCCGGTGCGGTGCGGCCGCGAACGGCATCGCCCACCCCGCCGTCGAGCTGGAACCGGTCGACGGCGAGGCCGAGCTCCTCCAGCTCATCCTGCGCGCGATCCATCATCCGGTTGACGGCCGCCGGCTCGTCGCTCGGCGATTCGATCTCGATCCAGTCGCGGATGCCGTCGAGCAGCGATCCGGAATCGAGGTCGTAGGGGTTCGAGGAACTCATTGCGCGGCGATCTTGCCGTAGCGCTCGGTGAACCGCTCGCCATGGTCCGCGCCCGCCTCGAAGACGAGATGCTTCGTCAGATCGCGAACGCTGGCCACGTTCTCGATGTCCTCCAGCATCCGCTGCGCCGCAGCGAGATCGTCGTCCGACAGGAACCCCTCGCAGCAGTCGCGGAACTTGGCGTCGTAATCGGCATCGTCGAACGGATCATGGATCGTGCCGCGCGCCCATTGCCGCGTCTCGCTGATGCTGCGACCGTCCTTCAGCCGGATGGTCACGTCATGCGCCTTGCGGGTGTTGGGATCCGCCCCTTCCGAACCTTGCGGGAAGGAGTCCATGGTGGTCAGCGGCAGCAGCCGGCGGACCTCCGGGCGGTGCACCGCCTGCGGCGTGAAGTCGGCCAGTGACAGCCGGCCATTGAGCAGCGCGACCGCGACGCAGTAGTTGAGCGAGAAGCGCGCCTCCATCTCCTGCCGCGGCTCGGTGTACATCAGGTTGCGCTTGTTGCCGAAGCCGACCTTGGCCTCCACCGCGGCTACCTCGTCGGCCGTGAAGCCGTGCCGCTCACGCAGGTCGATAACGATGTCGAGCACCTTGTGGGCGCTGCCGCAGCAGGGATGTCGCTTCGGCGACAGACCGTACTGCTCGGCCTTCAGCGGCTTGCCGAGTCGCGGCATGACATCGTCCCAGCCCGCCGCATCGTCGCCTGCATAGAGGTCGAAGAAGCCCAGCTTGCCTTCGAGCGCCACGTCACGCGCCTCGAGGCCCTGCGCCGCGAGCCCCGCCGCGACCACCGCGTTCTTCGCCGCCATGCCGGCATGGTACGGCTTCGCCATGGTGCCGAACTGGACCTTCGGTCCCGACGCCATGCTGACGCCGAGGCTGATCGCGCTGGTCATCGCCTTCGCGTCGAGACCCAGCAGCCTGCCGCAGGCCGCAGCGGCACCGACGCAGCCTACCGTCGAGGTGCCATGCCAGCCCATGTCGTAGTGCGCCCGGTTGACGCCGAGTCCGACGCCCGCCTGCGCCTCCAGACCGACGATATAGGCTTCCATCAACTTCTGGCCCGAGGCGTCGACCTCCTCCGCCAGTGGCAGCAGCGCCGGGATCAGCACCGCCGAGGCGTGGGTGAAGGCGGCGACGTAGTTGTCGTCGAAATCGAGCGCGTGGGCGGCCATGCCGTTGGCCAGCGCGGCCCAGGGCGCGGAAGCCTTGCGGGTCGATCCGATGATCGTCGCCGGGCCCTCGCCCCAGCCCCGCACCGCCGCGCGGACCTTGGCCGATCCCTCGTCGCCGGCCCCGGCGACGATGCAGCCGATCACGTCGTAGATGGCATCCCGCGCCCGCGCGCGGACGAGGTCCGAGCCCATGACGTCGGCTTCGGCGGCCCAGCGGGCCAGTTCCTTCGTGGCTTGCATGGGATGGTCTCCCGTGTCTGAGCAGGAAGTCCCGCTGGGAAAGTGACTGCGCTGCGGCGGGGCTCCCGACCACGCAACACTACATCCCGCCCGACGCGCGCCGCAATCGACGGGGCACCGGTTTTACAGCCCTGCGGCGCAGCAAGCGGCAAGTCGAACTTGTAACCGATCTCCGCCGCGGGTTAGCCTGCCGCATCGGCGACAACGATAACAACGGCTTCAAGGCCGAAGGGACGCATTGCACCGGCCCGACCACGGTGAGGGCCCGTCACCAAGGGAGATTTGCAGATGCCGAAGACACGCGTTTCCGCCATCGCTGGCGGCGCACTGGCGTTCAGCCTGATCGCCTCCGCCGCCTCCGCCCAGACATACGAGGCGGTCCACCTCAAGACGATCGGGCCGAATAACGGCTCACCGAACTACGAGAACATCCACAAGCCGCTGTTCCTCGAGCGGCTGCCGAAGCTCAGCGACGGCAAGATCACCGCCGATGCCATCTCGCAGAGCGAGGCCGGCATCAAGGGCCCCGAGTTCTTCCGCATGGCGAAGCTCGGCGTCGCCGACATCATCACCGCGACCGCGACCTACGCCTCCGGCGAACTGCCGATGGTGGAGGGCGTCGACCTGTCCGGCCTGGTGCAGGACACGGAGACCCTGCGCAAGGTCGTCGACGCCGCGTTGCCGGCGATGGAGGAGATGTACCTCGAGCGTGCGCGGGTGCAGCCGCTGACCATGTGGCCCACCGGCGGCCAGGGCTTCTGGTGCGCGACGCCGCTCAACGGCATCGACGACATGGCCGGCAAGAAGGTTCGGGTCTACAGCTCGTCGATGGCGGACATGGTCGAATCGATGGGCGGGACGCCGGTGACGATGGCCTTCGCCGAGGTTGTCCCCGGCCTGCAGCGCAAGGTCATCGACTGCGCCGTGACCGGCCTCAATGTCGGGAATCTCGCAAAGTGGGCCGACGTCTCGACGCACGTCTACCCGCTGATTGTCGGCTGGAGCGTGATGTCGATGGCAGCGAACAAGAATTCCTGGGAGCGCATGCCGGAAGCCAACCGCAAGCTTATCCACGACCAGGCGGTTAACTGGGCCGCCGAAACTGGCTGGACCCAGGCGACGGAGCAAACCCAGCATGGCGTCTGGTGTTCGACCGGCGATTCACGCTGCGACCCCGATGTCGCGGCGCCGAAGAAGATGGGCCGCTACAACCTGACCCTGGTCGAACTGACCCCCGAGGACGACAAGAAGCGGCGCGAATTGCTGACCGAGATCGTCCTGCCTCGCTTCGCCGAGCGCTGCGGCAAGGAATGCACGGAATGGTTCAACAAGAACATCGGTCCGGTCGTCGGGCTGGAGGCCCACCCGAAGTAAGCCGCTGAGCAGTCACGCCTGAGGCGGCGGTCCGGATCGCGGCGGGCG
>JBBDQX010000057.1:0-3980 GCA_040905765.1 Acetobacterales bacterium | reverse complement strand
GGCGGGCGATCCGGACCGGCTCAGCTTTCCCCTTCATCCACATCGCGCACACCGGACGGCACAGCAAGGGCGAACATGCAGAAGACTTACGACGTGACCCACCAGATCGCCCGATGGGGCGCCTACGGTGGATGCGCCATGCTGTTCTGCGCAGCGGTTCTCGTCACCATAGAGGTGTTCATCCGCAAGGTGTTCAGCATGTCGATGGCCTCGGCGGATGAGCTCGGCGGCTACGCCCTCGGCATTGCGATGGCGTGGGGATACTCCTACTGCCTGTTCCACCGCGGACATATCCGCGTAGACGTCATTTATGTCCGCCTGCCCCTGCTCGCCCGCTCGATCCTCGACGTCGTCTCGCTGCTCGGTTTCGCCGCGATGCTCGGTATGCTGACGCTGCAGGCCTCGAACGTCCTGCAGGAGACGATCCGGCTCAGCGCCCGCTCCAGCACGCCGCTCGGCACGCCGCTGGTCTATCCGCAGTCGCTCTGGTTCGCGGGACTGCTGTTCTTCTTCCTCTGTATCTGCCTGCTGCTGGTCCGCTCCGCCTGGGCGCTGCTGCGCGGCGACCTGGGCCTGGTCAAGCACATCGCCGGCGCCCCCTCCATGCAGGAGGAGGTGGAGGAAGAGCTCCACGACCTCTCGCACAGGCGGCACCAGGACTCCTCATCCGGAGGCTCCGCCTGATGCTCGCCACGACCACCGCCGTCCTGCTGTTGCTCATCGCGCTGTCGCTGCCGATCGCAGTCGTCCTCGGCGTCCTCGCGCTGTTCCTCGACTACACCTATGCCTTCCTGCCGCTCTATCGGGCGTTCGGCGAGAACTTCTGGGCGCACAACACGGACTTCGTGCTGGCAGCCATACCGCTGTTCATCATGATGGGCGAGCTGATGCTGCGTTCCGGGATCGCCGACCGCATGTACGCGGCGATGGCACAGTGGCTGTCGTGGCTTCCAGGCGGCCTGATGCACGCCAATATCGGCACCTGTGCCGCTTTCGCCGCCACATCCGGTTCCAGCGTGGCAACCGCCGCGACGATCGGCACGGTGGCGATGCCGCAGATCGAGCGGCGCGGTTATAATGAGCGGCTTTTCCTCGGCTCGCTCGCCGCCGGCGGCACCCTCGGCATCCTGATCCCGCCGTCGATCAACATGATCGTGTTCGGCTTCCTCACCGACACCTCCGTGCCGCGGCTGTTCCTGGCCGGGATCATTCCCGGCCTCATGCTCACCGGCCTGTTCATGCTGGTGATCGGCATCGCCTGCGTCATCCAGCCCAGGATGGACGGCAATCGCGAGGAAACGAGCTGGTCCGGGCGGTGGCGCGCGCTGGTCGACCTGCTACCGCCGATCGGCCTGTTCATCATTGTCGTTGGTTCGATCTATGCAGGCTGGGCAACACCGACCGAAGCGGCGGCGCTCGGCGTACTCGCCTCCGTCGGCCTCGCCGCTCTGAACAGGCGCCTGACCCTGGAGACGATCCGCCAGACCGCTGAGGGTACAATCCGGACTTCGGCGATGATGATCCTGATCCTCATCGTGTCGTTCTTCCTGAATTTCGTCTTCGCCTCGATCGGCCTGGTCGAGGTGGTGAACAACTTCATCCTCGGCCTCGGATGGACGCCCCTCCAGACCATGCTGCTGATCATCGGCATCTACCTGATCCTCGGCATGTTCATGGAAACCCTCGCCATGGTCGTACTGACGGTGCCGATCATCACCCCCGTCGTCATCGCGCTCGGCTACGACCCGGTGTGGTTCGGCATTATGGTGGTGCTGCTCAGCGAAACCGCCATCCTGACGCCGCCGATCGGCATGCTCTGCTTCGTCATCCAGGGCATCCGCGGGCGCGGCCGGCTGGACGACGTGTTCATCGGCGTCACGCCCTTCGTGGTGGCGCTGATGGTCATGCTTGGGCTGATGCTGGCCTTCCCCGGAATCAGCATGTTCCTGCCAAACTTCTTCTACGGCTGACACGCATCCGGGCATACGGAACGCCGGTTGCCCGGCAGCCCGGCCTCTGCGCGGCCCCGCCGAACCGGACATCCGAGAGCCGACGGCCCCGGGACGTGGCAGCGCACAAGGTGTGCATGGGCGTCTGTGCGCTGCCGCGCATCGCTTACACAGACATCAGGGCCGAACCGGCATTCGGATTCCCCCCCCGAGCGGCTCCTGCGGGCGAACCCGCCGCTTTCTTGCGCAACCATGCCGCCGCGCGTCGACCAGCTTTTAATGTTGCCGCGCCATTGGTCTGCTGTGTAACATTTTACCAACATATGCTCCGGTTCATTTTCCTTGCTATCTGGACAGCCACGCGCCTGACGACTGCTGCACCTCAGGGAACCGCGTCGGACAGCCCTCTCGGCAGCCGCGCACCTTCATGACAGGGGAGATATTGCAGGATGAACTTCCGACAACTCATTGCCCCGGCTGTCGCCGTCGGCATTGCCTTCGGAGGCGGACCGGCGCTCGCCGACAAGGCCAGCGACACACTGCGCTGGGCCTCCAACTCGGAGCCCGACAACTTCGACATGTACATGAACACCCTCCGCGAGGGCATCATCATGGGCGTCCACGTCTGGGACGCGCTGATGGAGGGTGACCCGAACGACGGCAGCTTCAAGCCATCGCTCGCGGAGTCCTACAAGTGGATCGACGACCAGACGATCGAATTCAAGCTCAAGCAGGGCATCAAGTTCCACAACGGCGAGCCCTTCAACGCCGACGACGTCGTCCACACCATGAACTTCGTCGCGAACCCGGAGAGCAAGGTCGTCTCGATCAGCCGGATCCAGTTCATCGCCGGGGCCGAGAAAGTCGACGACTACACGGTCCGCGTGAAGCTGAAGTCCCAGTTCCCGGCGGCGATGCAGTACCTGTCGAGCGTGGCCGTGATCTATCCGAACGAGTATCACGGCAAGAATCCCGGAGCGATGGCCAAGAATCCGATCGGGACCGGCCCTTACAAGGCGACCCGGATCGACTACGGCGATCGCATGGAGTTCGAGCTCAACAAGGACTACAAGCACGGCCCGAAGAACGCCACCATCGGCAAGATGGCGTTCCGCCAGATCGAGGAGCGGAACACCCAGATCGCCGAACTGCTCTCGGGCGGGGTCGACTGGATCTGGCGCGTACCGCCCGACCAGGCGAGCAAGCTGAAGGGCCGCAACGGCCTCGCGGTCACCCAGGGCGCGACCATGCGCGTCGGTTTCATCACCTTCGACGTTCAGGGCAAGACCGGTGGCCCCGACAAGAACCCGATGCTCAACAAGAAGGTGCGCCAGGCGATCAGCCACGCCATCGACCGCGAAAACATCGCCAAGCAGCTGATGGGCGATGCGGCCGAGGTGCTGCATGTCTTCTGCTACCCGTCGCAGTTCGGATGTATCGACAAGGGCGCGACGCACTACGAATATGACCCGGCCAAGGCCAAGGCGATGCTCGCCGAGGCCGGGTATCCGAACGGCTTTTCCACCGACTTCTATGCCTACCGTGACCGCCCGATCGCCGAAGCGATGATCGGCAACCTCAACGCCGTCGGGATCAAGCCGCAACTCACCTACATAACGGCGGGAGCCGCGCGCAAGGTTCGCCGTGAACAGGGCATGAAGCTCTACTTCGGCACTTGGGGGTCCTCCTCGATCAACGACGTTACCGCCATCCTGGGCAACTGGTTCCACGGTGCTGCCGACGACCAGGCGCAGGACAAGGAGGTGATCGCCCTGCTGGAGAAGGGCAATACGACCGACGAGGAGGTGCGCAAGGAAGCCTACGCCGCTGCGCTGAAGCGCATCGCGGACGAAGCCTTCGGCCTGCCCCTTTTCAACTGGGTCTACAACTACGCCTACACGGACAAGCTTGAGTTCAAGCCGAGCCCGGACGAGATTCCGCGCTTCTGGAACGCTCGCTGGAAGTAGGCCTCCCTACGGTTCCGAAGCCCGCCGCGGCGGTTCCGCGGCGGGCTCCCACTCATCCCGCCCC
>JBBDQX010000056.1:0-9564 GCA_040905765.1 Acetobacterales bacterium | reverse complement strand
CGTCGACGCGCCCGGTGATCCAGTAGTAGCCGTCCTCGTCGCGCCGCACGCCGTCGCCGGTGAAGTACTTGCCGGGGAAGGTCGAGAAATAGGTTTCGACGAAGCGCTGGTGGTCGCCGTAGACGGTGCGCATCTGGCCCGGCCAGGAATCGACGATGCAGAGGTTGCCGCTGGTGGCGCCCTCGAGCACCTTGCCCTCACCGTCGACGATGGCCGGCTGCACGCCGAAGAACGGCAGCGTCGCGGAGCCGGGCTTGAGGTCGGTCGCCCCCGGCAGCGGCGTGATCAGGATGCCGCCGGTCTCGGTCTGCCACCAGGTATCGACGATCGGGCAGCGCTCGTCGCCGACGACGCGGTGGTACCACAGCCAGGCTTCCGGATTGATCGGCTCGCCGACGGAACCGAGCAGCCGCAGCGACGTGCGCGAGGTCTTCTTGACCGGCTCGTCGCCCTCGCGCATGAGGGCGCGGATCGCCGTCGGCGCGGTGTAGAAGATGTTGACCTTGTGCTTGTCGACCACTTCCCAGAACCGCGAGGTGCCGGGGTAGTTGGGCACGCCCTCGAAGACGAGGCTCGTGGCGCCGTTCGCCAGCGGACCGTAGACGATGTAGCTGTGCCCCGTGACCCAGCCGACGTCCGCAGTGCACCAGTAGACGTCATCCTCGTGGTAGTCGAAGACGTACTGGTGCGTCATTGATACGAAGACCAGGTAACCGCCGGTGGTGTGAAGCACCCCCTTCGGCTTGCCGGTCGAGCCCGAGGTATAGAGGATGAACAGCGGATCCTCCGCGTTCATCTCCTCCGGCGGACAATCGCCGGACTCATCGGCGACGATGTCGTGGTACCAGACGTCGCGTTCCTCGACCCAGCCGATGTCGGCGCCGGTGCGCTTCACCACGACGACCTTCTTCACGCCGGGACATGACTTCAGCGCCTTGTCGGTGTTGGCCTTCAGCGGCACCTTGCGGCCGCCGCGCACGCCCTCGTCGGCGGTGATGACGAACTCCGACTCGCAGTCCTGGATGCGGTTGGCGAGGCTGTCCGGGGAGAAGCCGCCGAACACCACCGAATGGATGGCGCCGATGCGGGCGCAGGCCAGCATCGCCACCGGCGCCTCGACGATCATCGGCATGTAGATCGTTACCCGGTCGCCCTTCTTCACGCCCAGCTTTCGCAGCGCGTTGCCAAACCGGCAGACCTCGGCGTGCAGTTCGCGGTAGCTGACTTTCCTGTCGTCCTTCGGGTCGTCGCCCTCCCAGATCAGCGCCGTCTTGTCGCCGCGCTTCTCCAGATGCCGGTCGAGGCAGTTGACCGAGGCGTTCAGCGTGCCGTCGTGATACCAGCGGATGTGGACATCGCCCTTGTAGGAGACGTCCTTGATCTTGCTGTAGGGCCTGATCCAGTCGATCCGCTTGCCGTGCTCGGCCCAGAACCCCTCCGGGTCCCGGATCGAGCGTTCGTACATGCCGCGGTAGCCGGCCTTGTCGACCCAGGCCTTCTTGCCCGCGCCTTCAGGGACCGCGAGGACCATGTCGTCGGCCATTTTCTCCTCCCAAATCCGGCGGCTTCGCTCGTGTCACGGCGAGCCTCGGCGAATTATCGACGCTCCGCGACCGCCGGACAAGCAGTCGCCTCGGGGCTCAGCCGATGGTCACAACCACCATGCCGTCGGCGACGCGGGCCGGTATCGGCTGCAGATATTCGCCATAGCAGGGGCCCGAGATGCACTCGCCGTCCGCGATCTCGAACATCGCCCCGTGCGTGCTGCACTGGATGTAGGCCCGGTCGTGGGTCAGGAAGACGTCGGGCTGCCAGTTCAGCGGCGTGCCGAGATGCGGACAGTCGTTGATGTAGGCGAGAACCTCGTCGCCCCGTCGGATGACGAACAGCCCGGCCGGTGAATCGATGCCGTTGACGCCGGGGAAGCTGCGCGTGCCGCCGTCCTCGATCTCGTCGAGACGGCAGAGCGCGCGCTCGTCGTCGCTGGGTCCGGCCATCTAACGGTCAGGGCTCGATGCCGCCCATCCTGCATATCCGCTTCCACGACCCGGCGTCGATCGGCATCACCGACAGCCGCGACTGCCTGACCAGCGGCAGTTCCGCGAGGTGCGGGTCGGCCTTGATGTCGGCCAGCGTCACCGGCGTCTTCAGCGGCTCCAGCGCCTTGAAGTCGACCATGCCGAAGCGCCCGCTGCCGTCGCTCGGGTCGGGGTGGTACTCCTTCACCACCTCCAGGGTACCGACGATCTCCTTGTCCTTCACCGAGTGGTAGAAGAAGGCCCGGTCGCCCTTCCTCATCGCCTTCATGTTATTGGCGGCCTGGTGGTTGCGCACGCCGTTCCACGGCTCGACGCCCTTCTTCACATGGTCGTCCCACGACCATGCGCCGGGTTCGGACTTGACCAGCCAGTACTTCATGCGTCGATGCCTCCTCGCTTGCCGCCGGCAACCTAGTGCAGCCTGTGACAGTGGCGCAACGCCCTCAGCACTCGTCCGATTCGCTCCGTAGCGGCCGGGTCAGCAGCCCCTCGATGGCCTCGTCCACCGACAGGCGGCCGTCGACGATGCCGGCGACGGCGGCGCAGATCGGCATCTCGATCCCCAGCCGCCCGGCCAATGCCACCAAGGCCGGGGCGCTGGCGACGCCCTCCGCAACGGACCGGCGTCCGGCGAGGATGTCGGCGAGGGCGCGGCCCTCTCCCAGCGCCATGCCGAGCGACATGTTGCGCGATTGCGGTCCGTTGCAGGTCAGCGTCAGATCGCCAAGCCCTGCGAGGCCCATCAGCGTGGCCGGGCTGGCACCCTTGGCGGCACCCAGGCGAGCAATCTCGGCCAGTCCGCGGGTGATCAGCGCCGCCCGCGCGTTGTCGCCCAACTGCCGGCCGACGACGATGCCGCAGGCGATGGCCAGGACGTTCTTGGTCGCCCCGCCGATTTCCGCCCCGATCAGGTCGTCCGACAGATAGGGACGAAAGGCGCGGCTGCCGATCGCGGCGATAAGCCTGTGCCCGGTGTCCGCGTCGGTGCAGGCCAGCGTCACCGCAGTCGGCAGCCCCGCCGCAACCTCCCGGGCGAAGGTAGGTCCCGACAGCACCGCCTGCGTCACGCCCGGCAAGGCATCGGCGACCACGTCGGTCATCAGGGCGCCGCTGTCCTGCTCTATGCCCTTGGCGCAGATCACCGCCGGCGCCCCGTCCGGCCAGTGCGGCGCCAGCCGTTCGAGCACACCGCGCAGGAACTGTGCCGGGACCACCAGCAGCACCGCCTCCGCGCCCGCGATCGCCGCCGGCGCGCTGTCGGCCCGGATGGCCGGGTCCAGAGGGCAGTCCGGCAGGTAGTCGGGATTACAGTGTTCGGCATTGATCCGCGCCGCGACTTCCGGCCGATGCGCCCAAAGCACGACCGCGGCATCGGAGGCGCGGCGCAGTGCGACCGCCAGCGCGGTGCCCCAGGCCCCGGAGCCGACGACCGCCAGCCGCCTCATGTTCAGGCCTTTACCCCCGCGCCGACCGCCTTCGGCGCGTCGGGGTCGAGCGGCCAGCGCGGACACGGGGCGAAGTCGAGGGGGTCCGTGAGACCCAGCCGCAGCCTTTCGATGCCGGCCCACGCCACCATCGTGGCGTTGTCCGTGCACAGGCGCGGCGGCGGCGCGACGAGGCGGAAGCCCTGCGCCCCCGCCGTCCGCGCCAGCGTCGCACGCAGATGGGCATTGGCGGCGACCCCGCCGGCGACCACGAAGTCGCGGGCTTCCGGATGCGTTCCGGCGAACATCTCGAGCGCCCGCGCCGCGCGATCCGCCAGCGACTCCGCCACCGCGGCCTGGAAGGAGGCGGCGAGGTCGGCGCGGTCTGCATCGGACAGCGGCTGCAGCGATTCGACCCGCTGTCGCACCGCCGTCTTCAGGCCGGAAAAGGAAAAGTCGCAGTCCCGTCGACCCTTCATCGGCCGCGGCAGGTTGATCCGGGCCGGGTTGCCGGTTGCGGCCAGCCGCTCGATCTCCGGGCCGCCCGGATAGGGCAGGCCGAGCAGCTTGGCGACCTTGTCGAACGCCTCGCCGACGGCATCGTCGATGGTGGTGCCGAGCCGCCGGTAGCGCCCGACGCCCTCCACCGCCAGGAGCTGGCAGTGGCCGCCGGACACCAGCAGCAGCAGGTACGGGAATTCCAGCCGGTCGGTCAGCCGGGCCGTCAGCGCATGCGCCTCCAGATGGTTGACCGCCATGAACGGAAGTCCGCGTGCGGCGGCGATGGCCTTCGCCGTCATCACGCCGACGATCACGCCGCCGATCAGGCCCGGCCCACCTGTGGCGGCGACACCGTCGAGATCGCCGAAACCGAGCGCGGCATCCCGCATGACCTGCGCGATCAGGCCGTCGAGATGGTCGAGGTGGCTGCGCGCGGCGATTTCGGGGACGATGCCGCCGTAGGGGGCATGCGCCGCGGTCTGCGACCGCAGCGTCTCGGCCAGCACCCGCGGGATGCCGTCGCCATCAAGGCGCACCAATGCCGCCGCGGTCTCGTCGCAACTCGTCTCTAAGCCGAGCACGGTCAGGGGCCGGTTCATGGCGCGGACCTTACACGCCGTCGGGGGCGATAACCACTTTCACCGTCCCGGCGGCTGGCGTACACAAACCGCATGTCCAGCCTCGCCAACCGCCTGCCGGTGCGCCTTGGCACGCGCGCCAGCCGCCTTGCGCTCATCCAGACCGCTGCCGCCACCGGAGCCCTCCGGGAGATTGCGCCGGAACTCCGGAGCGCCGGCGCGGTTGAGGAGGTCCATATCCGGACAACCGGCGATGCCGTACTGGACCGCCCACTGGCGGAGATCGGCGGCAAGGGACTTTTCGCGAAGGAGATCGACACCGCCCTGCTCGGCGGTACCATCGACGTGGCCGTGCATTCGTACAAGGACCTGGAGACCGTGCTGCCCGACGGCATCTGCATCGCCGCGGTGCTGCCGCGTGCCGATGTCCGTGACGCGCTGGTCGCGCGCGGCGGGGAGACGCGCATCGTGGACCTGCCGCGGGGGGCTCGGCTCGGCACCTCTTCGCTGCGCCGCGCCGCGCAGGCGCTGGCCCTTCGCCCCGACATACGCATCGTGCCGCTGCGCGGCAATGTCGAGACCCGGCTCGGCAAGGTGGAGGCCGGCGAGGTCGACGCCGCGATCCTCGCGCTGGCCGGTCTCGACCGCCTCGGCCTGGCCCACCGCGTGACCGGCCGGCTCGATCCCGCGGAGATGCTGCCGGCCGCCGCGCAGGGCGCGGTGGCGCTGGCCTGCCGCGCGGACGACGACGGCATACGGGAACTGCTGGCCCGGACGCACGATCGCGACACCGGCCTGCGCGTCGATGCCGAGCGGGCCATGCTGGCCGCACTGGACGGTTCCTGCCAGACGCCGATCGGCGGCCTCGCGGAACTGGACGGCGACCGCCTCATCCTGCGCGGTCTGGTGGCGACGGAGGACGGCCGTCATGTGTTCCGCGATTCCGGCGAATCGGCGGCACCGGACGGCATCGCGCTCGGCTACCGGATAGGTGCCGCGCTTCGCGCCGCGGCCGGCACCCGAGTATTTCCGTGAGACAGGGCCGGCCGGTCCTGGTCGTCACCCGGCCCGAGGCGCAGGCTCGGGCGTTCGCGCAGTCGCTCGGGGCCGGTGCCGACGTGCTGGCGGCGCCGATGCTGGAGATCGAGGCGATTCCGCCGGGCCCGCTCGAGCCCGGCCGGGTGCAGGCGGTGCTGTTCACCAGCGCCAATGGCGTCCGCTACGCGCCGCGTGAGCCGGCGCTGGAGAAGCTGCCGGCGTTCGCGGTGGGCGATGCCACCGCCGCGGCGGCACGTGCCGCCGGCTTCGCGACGGTAGAAAGCGCCGGGGGCGACGGCGCCGCGCTGGCAAGGCTGGTCGCGGACAGGCTTAAGCCGGAGGGCGGGGCGCTGCTGCATCTGTCGGGTGCCGAGGTGGCCGACGACCCGGGCGCGCAGCTCCGCAAGGCGGGCTTCGTCGTGAACCGCCTGGCCGTTTACAGGGCGCGGCCCGCCCGTACGCTTCCCGGGGAGGTGCGGGACGCGCTGGGAGAAGGGGTGGTGGATGCCGTCCTGTTTTTTTCTCCGCGCGGCGCGGCGAGCTTTGTTAGTCTCGCCACCCGCGCCGGGCTGGAGCGCGGCTGCGGGAATGCGTTGGCGCTCTGCCTGAGCGAGGCGGTTGCCGAGGCGGCCCGTTCCCTGGCCTGGCGGGAGGTGCGGCATGCCGCGCAGCCCACGGCTGACGCCATGCTGGCGCTGGTGGCGGAGGCCGTCCCGGCCGATGCGCAGTCCAAGGCCTCGGAAGCGAATGCGAGCATGAGCAAGGCACCGAAGGACGGCAAGGACAGGAAAGAGCCGACGGCGGGCGACGGCGGCAAGAAAAAGGCGAAGCCGCAGGAGGCCGGCGCCGCCGCCTCTTCGGTCCCGTCCACCGCGAGCGGGGGAGAGACCCGCGCGGACGCTCAAAGGGGCGATCCGCAGCCGTCGGCGGCTGCCGGCTCCGGCGGCGCCTCGACGCCGCCGCCCAGGCAGCCCGGCAGCGGCGGCGGCCTGCCGCCGAAGCCGGCGCCGCAGCCTGCGGTGTCCGCCGGTTCCACCGGCCGGCCGGCGGACGATGGCCGGCGGGCGGGCAGGATCGTCATGGGTGTGGCGGCGGCGTTCCTCCTGCTGGTGCTGGTCGGCGCCCTCGTCGCCACGCGCTACGTTTGGGAACCGCCGGTGATGGCGCAATTGCGCAACTGGTTCGGGGTGCAGCCGCCGGCCGGTTCCCTGGCCTCGCTGCGCGAGCGCGTCGCCGCCCTCGAAGCACGCAATCCCGGCGGGCAGACGGCTGCGATGGAGGCGCTGCGCGGCCAGGGCGAGCAACTGTCGACGCGCATGTCCGATCTGGTCGGCCGCGTCGACAACCTCAGCCGTTCGCTGAACGAGCTGCGCGGCAGGGTCGAATCGTCCGAACCCGGTGCCGCACGCCAGCAGCTGGAGGAAGTCCGGCGCACGCTGGTCCAGCGGCTGGACGAGCTCGAGCGCCAGACGGCCACCGCCCTCGGGGGCGCCCAGCGGATCGAGGCGCTGGAACTGGAGAAACAGAGCGTGCTGGCGCGGCTGTCGGCTGTCGGCGACCGCCTGTCGGCGCTGGAGACCGAACTGAAGCGCCAGACCGACCGGATGTCGCGCCCGAGTGCGCTGGTCATCGCGGTGTCGCAGCTCCGCCGTGCCGTCGAGGGCGGCGAGGGGTTCGCGCAGCAGCTTGCCGTGGTCGATCAGCTCGCCGAGGACCGGCCCGGCCTGCGCGAGGCGGTGGCGGCGCTGCAGCCGATGGCGGACGGCGGCGTGCCCGCCCAGGCTTCCCTGCGGCGCCGCTTCGACGACGTGGTGCGGCAGGTGACGGCCGCCGCGAAGGGCAAGGCCGGCGACGGCTGGATGGATCGCGTGGCCGACCAGGTCGGCTCGCTGGTGACGGTGCGCCGCACCGACATGGCCACCGGCGACAGCGTCGATGCGATCGTCGTACGCGCGCAGGCCCATCTCGCCGCCGGCGATCTCCCCGCCGCGGTGGAGGAGATGCACAGCCTTCCCGAGCAGGCCCGCCAGGCGGCCGGGCCGTGGCTCGCCGACGCCGGCCGGCGGCTGGGTGCGCTCGACGCGGTGCGCGCGCTCGAAGCCTCGCTGCTTTCCGGCTCGCAGGCTCCGGGGGGCTGAGCCGGTGTTCCGCGCGCTCCGATATTTCCTGCTGCTGGCGGCCGTCGTCGCCGGCGCCGTCTGGCTGGCGCAGAGGCCCGGCCAGGTCGCCATCGACTGGCTCGGCTACCGCATCGAGGCGCCGATGGCGCTGCTGGTCGCCGCGGTGCTGGTGCTCATGCTCGCTTCGGGGGCGCTCGCACGTCTCTGGGGGGCGCTGCGGCGCGCACCCGGCGACTTCCGCGACTGGCGGCAGGCGCGCCGGCGCCGGCGCGGCTACGAGGCGCTCACCCAGGGCCTCGTCGCGATCGCCGCGGGCGATGCGGAGAGCGCGGCAAGGCTCGCCGGCCGCGCCGACGCGCTGCTCGGCGATCCGCCGCTGACCATGCTGCTGTCGGCGCAGGCCGCACAGCTGAACGGCGACGACAAGGCGGCCGAGACGTATTTCACCGCCATGCTCGATGAACCGGAGATGACCTTCCTCGGCCTGCGCGGGCTGCTGACGCAGGCGATGCGCCAGGGCGACACGGATCGTGCGCTCGCGCTGGCGAAACGCGCGCACGAGATGCGCGCCGACGCGACCTGGCCGCTGATGGCGATGTTCGACCTGCAGGTCGGTCAGGGGGACTGGGCGGGCGCCGTACGCACCATCGGGGACGCGTCGCGCCGCAAGCTGGTCGACCGTGACGCCGCGAAGCGCCGCGAGGCGGTGCTGCTGTACCGGCAGAGTCTGGAGACGCCGGACGACGTGGACGGTGACGCTGCCTTCCGCATGACGCGCCGCGCGCATGAGCTGGCGCCCGACCTGGCGCCGGCGACGATGCGCTACGCGCAGCTCCTGCTGGAGCGGCGCCGGCGCCGGCGCGTGCCGGCGATCCTGCGCCAGGCGTGGCAGCGCATGCCGCACCCGGACTTCGTGCCGCTGTGGCAGGCATGCTTTCCCGACGACGCGCCGCTGCAGCGGGTCAAGCGCCTGCGCGAGCTGACATCGGTCAATCCCGACCACGCCGAAAGCCACATCGCGCTGGCGGAGGCCTGCCTCGACGCGGAGCTCTGGGGCTCGGCGCGTCAGCATCTGGAAGCGGCCGAGCGAACCATGCCGACGGGGCGCGTCTATCGCCTGCTCGCCGGCGTCGAGGAGCGCGAGCGTGGCGACGGCGAGGCCGTGCGCGGCTGGCTGGAGCGCGCGGCCGCCGCCGATCCCGACCCGGTGTGGACCTGCACGAGCTGCGGTGCCGCGACCCGCCACTGGGCGCCGGTATGCGCCGAGTGCGGCAGCTTCGACAGCCTCGCCTGGCGCTCTCCGCGGCGCGGCGTACCGGTCGCCATCGGCGCCGCGCGGCCCGCCGCCCTGCCGGTGACGGGCGGACGGGTCGAGGCCGGGGCGGGCGGCGACGTGCCTGGAGACGCGGGCGATTCACCGCAGCCCGGACAGGCTCGCGCCGCCGGATAATCCGGCCTTCGCTCAGGCCTGCGGCCACACTGTCGACGGCACGAAGATCTCTCCTGCCGCGAGCTTGCGCGGATGCGTCTCGTCGCCCTTCGGCTTGACGAGGCCGAGATCTATCGCCGCCGCCGATCCCGTCGTTGTTCAGCGGATGGCCCGAGTCGGGCCCGGGCAGCGGCTCCTCGCCCATCGTCTCGAGATCCTCTGGCAGGTCCTCGCGCCGGAACACCGGCCCGCGCGACGTGCCGCCGCGCATGAACAGGAAGGGGACGGGCCGGAGGTCGGGCATGGCGTTTTCCTCAGCGGGAACGCCATCCCGCCCCGGCCGGCACGGGCGGGAAAGCCTTGCCGGCGCCGGACGGTCGCCGTATGTTCCCGACGCCCGTGCCGACGTAGCGGAGGGGTTGAGCAACTGATTCG
>JBBDQX010000055.1:7461-9577 GCA_040905765.1 Acetobacterales bacterium | reverse complement strand
TACAGTTGTCCGCCGTCCAGCATGATGGTGCCGGCGGTCTTGTCGATGTCCTGAATTTCCGAAACGACTTTGGCGGCCATTGCCTGCATCGGCAACACAAGAGCGCCGGTAACTGCCAGCGCTGGAATCATCCGTTTAAGAACGGTCATTGAAAGTTCCTTTTTTTGAATGAAACGGGCCTGTCCAGCCCTGTTCCCCATGAACGACCTCGTGGCCGTCTGGGTCCGCCGTTCAACCGATAAAGGAACTTTCGCGCTGTACGCCCGCCGCAGCCGATGTCAGCCGCGGCTGCCTGCAGCCTCTATGCCCGCGGTGCGCCCGCCGATGAAGCACTCCGCGAGATTCCCGCCGGAGACGTAGAGGTGACCGAACACGCTGCCAAGTTCACCGGCCGCGTATAGGCGGGGTATCGGTTCACCGAATACATCGATGATCCGCTGCCGTGCGTCGTGCACCGGCCCGCCCTGGGTGTTCGAGACCACCGGCCAGATTTCCGCCAAGTAGTAGGGCGGCGTTTCGAGCGGCATCATGGCCTCGGGGGGCCTGCCGAAGTCGGAATCGCGGCCCTCCGCGCAGAAGCCGTTCCAGCGGTGGACCGAATCGGTCAGCGCCGCCGCGTCGATCCTCGCAACCGCTGCGGCCTCCTCCAGGCTGTCAGCGCGGGTCAGTATGCCGTACTCCACTTCCTTCAGGTTGTCCTGGCTCCAGTGGTAGGCGATGTGCGCGTCGTTCCACACCGGCTGGCCGAGCGGGAAGCGCTGGCGGCCGACTTCGTCCAGCAGCATCCAGCAGGGAATGCGCGGGTAGTCCTGGGTCTCCGGACGGAAGCGCTCGAGCGGCCGCCATCCGGTATCGGAGAGATACGGCTCGTGCTCGTTCATGAACCGGCGGCCATCCCGGTCGAGCAGGATCCAGGGCATCAATACGCCCTCGCGCACCCGCTCGCCGACAATGTAGTCGGGCAGCTTCTTGGTGCGGATGCCGAAGTCGAAATCCGGATCCGTATGCCGGAAGCCGTACGAGCCGTGGTAGTGCCACATGTGCCAGAGGTCGGCGCCGAGGGCCTGGGCCATCCGGATGCCGTCGCCGGTATTTCCGCGATGCGCCGCCTTCAGCACGGGCTTGCCCTGCCAATAGCGCGCCTGCAGTTCGGCGTCGGCCTCGAAGCCGCCACACGCCAGCACGACGCCGCGCCGGGCGCGGATGTCGCGCTGCCGCCCGTCGTGCTCCACCCGCACCCCGGCCACCGCGCCGTCTTCGCCCCTCAACAGCCGGCGTGCCGGACAGGACAGCCGTACCTCGATGCCTCGCAGGCGCAGGTTCTCATGGCAGACCTTGAAGAAGTTCGGCCCGAGGCCGTAGGTGTGGGCGTGCGGGTAGTCCGCGGCGCGGTCGAAGCCCGGGACCTCCTGGATGGTCAGGAAACGGAACGTCTCCCTGCCGGGAAAGGGGTAGTTGGGGGTACGGTCGACGAAGCCGATCCTGGCGCCGCAGGCCTCGGCCAGCGGCCCGACGAACTCGTGGATCGAGGCCATCCCCTCCGCCAGCGCGCGTAGAACCTCGTCGGGGCTGGTGCCGGCATTGGTCGCCTTCAGATAGGAGAATGCCTTCTCGGCGTCGCGCGCGACGCAGATGCCGCCACCAGCGAGGATCGATATCCCGCCCGGAAAAGGCATTTTTTCCACGAGAAGGACCTTGGCACCGGCGTCATGCGCGGCGATCGCCGCAGCAACGCCCGCGAATCCGCAGCCGACGACGACGACGTCTGTCTCTTCCTGCCAGTTCACCCCTGCCCCCGAAAGCTGTCTTGTCGCGCGGACCATACGCCTCGCGGCAACTGACTCCAAGCATAAAAATCAATCGAACATAAGGGCTTATGAGCAAACGTGAAGACTTGTAAGCCGTTGCGTCCAGCGGTTGCACCGGTGCGCTCCGTGCGTCGCATGCACAAGGCGCCTCTATGCGCCACACGCATGGAGTGATGCTGCTCCGCCGAAGTTCTTTGAATGTTCTTGACCTCCCGACGCATATACGGTATTTATTCCTTCTCGTCGCCTGCGAATATCTTCCCCGAAAAGGATTTCCAGCATGCCGATCGGCCACCTTCCCGGCCGCG
>JBBDQX010000055.1:0-7451 GCA_040905765.1 Acetobacterales bacterium | reverse complement strand
CCCCACCGCAGCCTTCGCTTGTCCCGCCTCCTCCCGACCTGGAAAAGGGAGAAGCCTCACGCGTAATACAGGCGCCGGTTGGCCGCGGCGGCGAAAACCGCCGGGAAGACGTCGCCAGCGTCGAGGCGCTCCTTGCCCGCCGCGGCTATCTCGACACCGATGCGACGGACGGCCCGACCGGCTACTTCGGCGCGCGAGCGCTGCGCGCGGTCGAGCGCTTCCAGCGCGATCACGGACTGCATGTCGACGGCCGCCTGGATCCGGACGGGCCGACGCTCGCCGTGCTCAAAGCGCCGGCGGACGGCACCGATGGAGGGCCTGCCGCTCACGTCCACAAGGCCGGGTTCCCGGTCCTTGCCGCACCTGCGCTCATTCAGGGTGCGCGCACCCTGTTGCCGCTACTCGGCGGACTGGCCGCCGAAGCGGCACGACGCAACCTCCTTCAGCAGCAGGGCCCGGGAAGCCAGGACCAGACCGTTCAGCGGCAACAGGCGGGGCCCGCCCCGCAGCTGCCGCCGTCCGTTCCCGAGGCCGCCGGGACGGGAGGGCCGCTGATCCACCCGCCTGCCGACCCCAAGGAACCTGACCCCGGCTTCACGCCGCAACAGACATTGCCCGGGTTGCCGGGATTCACGCCGGAAGAGCGTGAGATGACTATCGAGGGTCTTCCGGATCAGGCGCAACTCGCGATTGCTGCGATACTTCTCGAAAGCAGGGGAACGCACCCGACACCAGAGCAGGTCGATGGGCTGATAGGGCTCGCTGCAAAGCATGCTGATCTGTACGGCTTGAAGTGGAAGCATGTCGGCGGGGGCCACCACCCTCGTAAGGGGCACAGACTAAAGGAACTCCTTCGCAAGCACCCGCAATATCAGCCGGCCCTCAAATGGAATGCCCGTCCCGACGGATCACTGATAATCTTCGATGGGGACAAGAAAATGCACCTGGACATCCAGCATATGTCCACGCTCGTCGATCGCGTTACGCCGATTCCGTATGAGAGCCGCTCACTGCAGAGATTGCACGAACATTGGGAGGAGTACGTGAGCAGGAATCCCGATGAATCTTATGCGATACTGGAATTTTCTAAGGACAGAAATGCCCCCTTGGAAGAATGGATGGAGTATGCTGAAAAGCGCATGGCAGAATACTTCAAGGAGCTGTATGGAAATCCTCCAAAGGAATGACATTTCGGTCGACTATGGCTGAAAAACTTGCCTTCGAACATGCAAGAGGACGAGAGGTAGTCTTTACCCGAACGGACGCCGAGGCCCTGTCCTCTGTATTAACCGGCGCATTCCCCGCGATTACGTTCTGGGAAGTGCGCCAGACAGCAGGGGTGCCCCGGATGGCACAGATCGACAGCCTAGCCGACGGCGTTGAAACGGGAAAGTACGCCCTGATAGTTCCTGAAAACTGGGCATGGAGGGTGGAGCGGAACGAGACTACCGGCCTGCTCCGCTTCGCAGCGTTTCCTCGTTTATACCTCCTCTCGCTCGAGCCGTACATATCATGGGCAGCCAAGCCTCATCCTAAGCTTCTTGAAAGAAATATTCGTGTATTCCAGCCGGGCCGATTCCTGTCGAGCTTCTGGAGTGACGATCCAGAAGCTCGGCACTTCGTGTCGAAAGCGTTCCGGCAGCACCGAAAATTGCTGAAGAACACTGTGGTCGCCGTCGATCTTCTCACGGGACGACGCCAGCACGGGAAGGACATCTCCGACTGGTACATGGACGGCGCGGCGCGAGCTTGTTCGGAGGATCCAGATCTCTTCCTGGCGCTGAGATACCAGCCCCAACAGAATATTTTATGGGGCTACAAACCGGTCGAATGAGAGGCGCTACCCGTGGCGTCCCCAATTGAAACGTCCGAGGGAACAAAGCCGCTATATCAATAACCGCCTCGTCCGCGCCGGATGAGAATTCTACCGCTCGCCGTGCGTCTCGATGCGGTGGTAGGTGCCGTCGAAGTAGAGCAGCGGGTAACCGCCGGTGCCGGCGTCGAGGCGGATCGCCTCGCCGATCAGGATGCAGTGATCGCCTTCCACATGCATCGCGTGGCGGCGGCACTCGATCGCGGCGAGGGTGCCGTCGAGGACGGGGCAGCCGCTGGCTTTCGACACCTGGTAGCCGATGCCGTCCCAGTCGGGGTGCGTCTTGCTGGCGAACGCCATCGACAGGCCGGCCTGGTCCTCGCGCAGCACGTTGATCGTGAAGTGGTGCGCACGCGCGAACGCATCGTAACGGGTGCTGCTCTCGTCGAGGCAGAACAGCACCAGCGGCGGGTTCAGCGACAGCGAGGTGAACGAGTTGACGGTGATCCCGACCGGGCCGGAATCGCGGTCGGTCGCGGTGACCACACAGACGCCGGTGGCGAAATTGCCAAGGGTGCGCCGGAAATCATCCGGCGGAACGCTACCCCTCGGCGCAGGCCTCTCGCTCAACTCAACCTCCGGAGAACCGGCGGGACCAATCCGGCCCCGCCCCTGCCATGATCCTATTCCGCCGCCATCCTGGTGCGGAACTCGGGTGCCACCTTGGTCATGAACAGCTCGATGCTGTTGGCCGCTTCCTCATAGGGCATCGGCCCGAGGCGGAACGACAGGATCAGGCCGCCCACGTTGGCCTTCTCGATCTCGCGGATCGAGTCGGCCACCGTCGCCGGCGCACCGCACAGCAGCGAATGTTCGGGCTGGGTCCGCGCCGGCGGCTCCTTCACCGCCTTGTCGTGGCTCATGTTGAGCCCCTGCTCCTTCATGACCCGCTCACGCATGCTCTTGCGGTGGGCCTGCATCTGCTCGAACGCCGGGATGCCGACCTTCCTGGCGCGCTCGTCGGTATCCGAGACGAAGATGTTCCGCCACACCCAGCACTGGTCGACCATGTTCTGCACATAGCCCTCGTCGTGGCCGGCCTCGCGCATCGTCTTCCGGTACAGGTCCATGCGGTGCTTGATGGTCTCGACCGACTGGATGTTCATCATGAACGGCTTGCCCTCCTTGGCGAGCTGCACCATCGAGCCTTCGGTCGAGGAGGCGCGGATCACGTAAGGGTGCGGCCTGGTGTAGGGCACCGGCCGGCACTGCGGGATCCTCAGGTTCCAGAACTTGCCCTCATGGACGATGTCGGTCTCGGTCCAGCAACGCATCATGATCTGCTGCGCCTCGTTGAGGCGCTCCTGCGCCTCGGTCGGGTCGAGGTCGTAGCCCTGGTATTCGTAGACGTTGTGCGCGGTGCCGCGGCCGAGGCCGACGATGACGCGGCCGTGGCTGAGGTGATCGAGGATCGCCATGTTCTCGGCCAGCCGCACCGGATGGTGGAGCGACACCTGCGCCACGGCGAAGCCGATCTTGATCTGCTTGGTGGTGGCGGCGGTGGCGGCGGCGAAGGTCACCGGCTCGACGTAGCCGCAGTTGCCGTCGAAATGATGCTCGGCGAGCCAGAGCGTCTCCATGCCCAGTCGGTCGCAGAGCTGCGCCTCCTTCAGCGCCTCGTCGATGATCTGGCCGTCCTTCGCCGGGTCACGGGACTCGGTGAACAGGAAATTGCTGAACTTCATGGGGCAGCCTCCGGATCGGGCAATGGACGGATCGCGCGGCCGGCATGGCGCCGGCCCCGGGGAATCGCACGCTGCATCATGCGCGCGAGTCGGATTGTCTGCAATCTGCAATTCCCGGCTATTGGCCGCGCATCGCGGATTCCAGCAGGTCGGCCAGCGCCGCCACCGGCGCCGCGTCATCGTAGAGCGCGGCACGACCGTCGCTCAGGCGTGCCTCTGCCTCGGTGCGAACCGCCGGATCGGCCAGGCGCGCGGCGGCCGCCACGTACCCATCCGCATCCCTCGCGACCAGATCGTCGAGACCGGCCCTGCGAAGCATCCCCGCGGTGACGCGTGCCCGCATCATTGCGCCCTCCCAGGTGACGACCGGCGTCCCCGTCGCCAGCGCCTCGAGCGTCGAGTTGCCGCCCGACCAGCCCGGGCTGTCCAGGATCACGTCGGCCTCCGCGCACAGCCCCAGAAACAGGGGTTCCGGCATCCGTGGCACGATGGCGACATGCCCGGCCACATCCAGGCCGGCGGCCTCGAAGGCCCGTGTAAGGCGCCGGTGGAAGGTCTCGGTCATCGCCCTGTTGGTCCCCTCGACGAACACCAGCCGTGCGCCCGGGACAGTCTGCGCGATGCGCGGAAACAGCGGGTCGTATCTCGGCAGCAGCTTGAACAGGCTCTGGGCGCATACGTACAGCGGCCCGCTGCCCCGCACCGCGTCGGCGAAGTCCGGCCTGCGTGCGGCCGAAACATCGGGCCGCGCATAGGCGATGCCCAGATTGGGCAGGCGCAGCAGCCGCTCGGTGTAGTGCCGCTCCCCGTCCGCCGGCTCGAAAAGCGCCGCGCTGAGGAAACCATCCAGCGTCGGCAGGCCGGTGGTGACCGGATGACCGAACGCGACGAGTTGCAGCGGCGCCAGCCGCAACGCCGCGAGCAGCTGCACGCCGGGCTCCATGCCGACCTCGGGATAGAGGATCGCGTCGGGCGCCGCCTCGCGGATGACGGCGATGCGCGCGGCAGGCGGCAGCGCGCCGATGTCGCGATACCCGTCGACGAGCCGGAGCGCCGCGGCGGTATCCGCATCGCGCCGGCGTCCGGTATGGAACAGCAGCACCTCGAACCGTGCCCGGTCGAGGCGCGGCAGCCAGCCCGAGAACAGCTTCCACACCGTCTGGCGATGGACGTGCTGCGCGACCACGGCGACGCGGCATCGCCGCCCCGCGGCGCGACGCGGCGGTTCGCTCGCCGCCGGAAAGGCCGCCGCCGCGACGCGCGCCAGCAGCCCGCCGTAGCGGCGCTGGAACGCCGTATCGTCGCAGCCCTGGTAATGCCTGAAGAAGGCCGTGCCGGAGGCGATCGCGGCGACGGCCTGCGGCAATGCTTCCGGCGCCAGCGCGGCAAACCGGCTTTCCACCGCGGCGAAGGCGGCGTCGCAGCGCGCGCGCCAGCGCTGCACCTGCTCCTCGGTCTCGTAGATGTCCGGCAGCGTCAGCGCATGGTGCCAGTGCGCGCGAAGGAATCCGTCGTCGAACCGTGCCGCCTCCTCGAACGTGGCGACCGCGGCCTCGGCATCGCCTGCGTCGCGCAGCGCCAGGCCCAGGTTGTACTGCGCGCCCGCCCAGCCCGGCCGGAGGACCAGCGCGCGGCGATGTGCCTCCGCGGCGTCCCCCACCATGTGCAGGGCGCGCAGGGCGGCGCCAAGGCTGTCCTCCGCCTCGGCCAGTTCCGGTCGCAGCGCCAGCGCCGCGCGGTACGCCTCGACCGCGTCTTCCAGCCGGCCAGCCTGTACCAGCGCATTGCCGTGGCTGTAGACGACGGCGGCGTTCTCCGGCGCCAGGCGTCGTGCCCGGCCTAACATCTCCTCCGCCTCGGCGGCCTCGCCCTCGACCAGCAGGGCGCTGCCGAAGGCGAGAAGCACGGCCGCGTCGGCCGCCGGGCCAGCCAGCGGACGCAGGCACCGGACGGCGCCGGCCGCGTCGCCCAGCCGCAGCAGCACCAGTCCCAGATGCCGGGCGACTTCGCGGTCTTGCGGGTCATCGGCATGAACGACGGCGTAATGCTCGGCCGCCTCCCTCAGTCGTCCGGCGCGTTCGGCGGCGATGCCCTGTTGCCAATGCCGCAAACGCATCGCGATGCGTTCGATGTCGCCGCGTTCCGGCTTTCCGGAAATTCCCTCTTTCTCCTTCATAGCGGAGGACAATAGCCCGCCGCTCGGGCTACTGTGGATTACTTCCGCGCAAGGCGTGGTTCGGCAGGGGACTTTGGGGGGAAAGTGCCGAGAACGCTGGTCTTCGACCACGATCCCGGAACAGAGGGACAGATTCGCACGGCGTTGTCGGGCTACACCGCCCGCGGGCGACACGACTTCGTCTTCGCCCGTTCCGACGACGAGGCCGTGGAGTTGATCCGTTCGTCGCCGGAACCGGACATCGCGGTGATCGACATCGACAGCCCCGACAGCGTCGGCCTCAAGCTGTTCCGCGCGCTCGGCGAGACCCGCATCCGCATCCCTCGCATCGCCCTGACCACCGGCGACGACATCGCCACCGTGCGCCGCGCCATGAACGAGGGGGCGGCGGACTTCCTGACCAAGCCGGTCAATGTCGAAGACCTTCTCCAGACCATCGACCGCGTCTACACCACGTGCGAGGCGCGCCGGCGTGCCTGGCGCAGCGAGGCCGATCTTGCGGCGTTGAAGCGCGAGATCGACATCGCCGGCGAGCTGCAGCAGAAGGTGCTGCCCCAGGCCTTCCCGCGCACCGGCGGACTCGACCTGTTCGGCCGGATGCGCCCGGCGCGCGAGATGGGGGGCGACTTCTACGACGCCTTCGAGCTCGAGGACGGCCGCATCGCCATGGTCGTCGCCGACGTGGTCGGCAAGGGCATATCCGCCGCGTTCTTCATGGCCGTGGCCTCCACCGTGCTCCGCGGCGCCGCGGCCCATGCGGGCGGGCCCGGCGCGTGCCTGGCCGCGGCCAACCGGCAGATCCTCCGCCGCCAGATTCCGGGCATGGTGGTGTCCGCATTCTGCGCCGTCCTCGATCCGCGGAGCTGGACGCTGACCTGTGCCAATGCCGGCCATCCGCTGCCCTATGTCGTGCGCGGCCGCGACCGGATCGAGCCGATCGCCTGCGCGGCGGGTGTGGTCCTCGGCGTGGAGGAAGCGTCCGACTACCCGGACAGCACCACGAACATCGCGGGAGGCGAGCTCGTGCTCTGCTACACCGACGGCCTGACGGAGGCGCGCGATCCCGGACGTGAGGAGTTCGGCGACGGCCGTGTCCGCGCCTTTCTTGCGGAGCACGCCGGCTTCGGCTCCGAGATGATCGTGCGGGGCCTCGAACGGCGGGTCCGTGAACATGTCGGCGACGGCACCCCGTTCGACGACCTGACCTTGCTCGCCGTCAGAAAGGGGGCGGCTGACTGACAAAAAAGGGGCGCGACGACATGCGCCGCGCCCCGCCAGAAGGGCGACCATTCAGGGAAGCCAGGTCGCCTATTTCTTCAGCCAGGGATCGGCTGCCCACATCTCGGCGTAGGCCTCCGCTTCCTGCTTGATGTACTGGGTGTACTCCGCACTGCCGATGTAGCTCAGCGCCATCGAGCGCTGCGCCGCCTGCTTGAGGAACTCCGGGTCCTTGTGGATCTTCGCGATGGCGGCGTCCCACATGGCGATGATCTCGGGCGGCGTGCCGGCCGGCATCTGGACGCCGCGATTGGTCGAGGCGCGCACGGTCCAGCCGGATTCCGCGAAGCCGGGGATGTCCGACGCTGTGGGCAGCCGCTTGTCCTGAAGGACGGCGAGGGTCCTCACCCGATCCTCCTTGTGCAGCTTCACGCCCATGCTGATGGACGAGATCGTGGCATCGACATGCTCGCCCTCGAGCGCCGCCACCGCCGGCGCT
>JBBDQX010000054.1:0-9590 GCA_040905765.1 Acetobacterales bacterium | reverse complement strand
TCCTGACTTCGCCCTTGCGCCACAGCCGCACCTCGGCCTCGTCGTCGCCCGTCATCGTCGCCACCCTGAAGCGGAGCCCTTCCATGCTGTCGACCTCGCGTCCGTCGAGGTGAGTGAGCACGTCGCCGGCGCCGATGCCGGCACGGTCCGCCGGTCCGTCGGGGAACACTTCGCGGACAATGACGCCGAGCGGACGCGGCAGGCCAAGCCCGGAGGCGAGGTCGGCGGTGATGTCCTGTCCGGAAAAGCCAAGCCAGGGGCGGCTCAGCCCGCCGCTTGCGATGCCGGCGACGACGGCCCGGACCATGTTGGACGGCACCGCGAAGCCGATGCCGAGCGAGCCGCCGTCGCGGCTGTATATGGCCGTATTGATGCCCGCGAGCTTGCCGTCCATCGTCACCAGCGCGCCACCCGAATTGCCCGGGTTGATCGCGGCATCGGTCTGGATGAAGAAGCGGAAGTCCGAAACCCCGACCGTCGTGCGCGCCAGCGCCGAGACGATGCCGGTCGTCACCGTCTGGCCGATGCCGAAGGGGTTGCCGACGGCCATCACGAGGTCGCCGACCTCCAGGGTGTCGGAGTCCCGGAAATCGAGGAAGGGCAGCGGCGTGCCGACGTCTCTCAGCCGCAGGACGGCGAGGTCGCTGCGATCATCGACGCCGAGCACCTCGGCGTCGAACTCGCGGCGGTCGGCAAGCACCACGGTGATCTGGTCGGCGCCCTGGATGACGTGGCCGTTGGTGACGATGAGCCCCTCGGGGTCGACGACGACGCCGGAGCCGAGCGCGTTCTGCACCCGCTCGCGCGTCTCGCCCAGCGGGAACTGGTCGCCGAAGAAGCGCCGGAAGAAGGGGTCGTTGAACAGCGGGGATGCGGCGCGCTCCCTTACCACCTTGCGCGTAAAGACGTTCACGACCGCCGGCGCCACCCGCTTGACCAGCGGCGCGTAGGACAGCCGAACCTGCTCCCGCCTCTCGGGTACGGCAGGTTGCTGCGCCGCCGACGGCATGGCCGTTGCCCCGGCGATCAGCATACACACCAAGGCCGCGGCGCGCCGCGGCCCGCCTGCGAAAATGTGGATCATCCTCTAGCGCGTCCGTCCGCCATGGGTGCGAAGACGCGCATTCTATCACGTGAGAAGGGCGGGACAGCCCGCGGGGGCGACTCGCAGGCGCGGAAGCGGCGCCGTCAGGCTGCCGCTTCCTCCTCCTCGTCCTCCCGCTCTGCGGTCGGCCCGGAGTCCAGTCCCTTGGCCTCGGGGTCGCGGTCCACCAGTTCGAGAACCGCCATCGGCGCGGCGTCGCCGTAGCGGAAGCCGGCCTTCAGCACCCGCGTATAGCCGCCGGGGCGATCCTTGTAGCGCTCCGCCAGCGTGGTGAACAGCTTCTGTACCACGGCATCGTCATACAACTCGGCGAGAGCCTGACGGCGCGCATGCAGGGTGCCGCGCTTGCCCAGCGTGATCATCTTGTCGACCACCGCCCGCATCTCCTTCGCCTTGGGAAGCGTAGTGGTGACCTGCTCGTGTTTCAGCACGCCGGCCGCCATGTTGCGGAACATGGCGCGGCGGTGCGAGGTGGTGCGGCCAAGCTTGCGGCCGTGCATACGGTGTCGCATCTCTCTCCTCCGGGCGTCGCGCGGCGCCGGTTGCGCTTCTCAGTAGGGTTCCTCGAGTTTCTTGGCCAGGTCTTCGATGTTCTCCGGCGGCCACTGCGGAATCTCCATACCGAGATGCAGCCCCATCTGCGACAGGACCTCCTTGATCTCGTTCAGGGACTTCCGGCCGAAGTTCGGCGTCCGCAGCATCTCGGCCTCGGTCTTCTGGACCAGGTCGCCGATGTAGATGATGTTGTCGTTCTTCAGGCAGTTCGCCGACCGAACGCTGAGCTCCAGTTCGTCCACCTTGCGCAGCAGGTTGCGGTTGAACGGCAGTTCGTCGGCCTCGCTTTCCTCGCGCGCCGCCTGCGGCTCCTCGAAGTTGATGAACAGCTGCAGCTGGTCCTGCAGGATGCGGGCGGCCAGCGCCACCGCGTCCTCCGGCGACACCGCGCCGTTCGTCTCCACCGTCAGCGACAGCTTGTCGTAGTCGGTGACCTGGCCGACGCGGGCGTTCTCGACCTTGTAGGCAACCTTGCGGACCGGGCTGAACACGGCGTCGATCGGGATCAGGCCGATCGGCGAATCCTCCGTGCGGTTCTGCGAACCGGGGACATAGCCCTTACCGTTCTCGACCGTCAGTTCCATGCTGAGGCTGGTGCCCTGGTCGAGGGTGCAGATCACCAGGTCCGGATTCATGATGTCGATATCGTGCGTGGCCTCGATCATGCTGGCCGTGACCTCGCCCGGCTTGTCGACCTTCAGCATCAGCCGTCGCGGCCCTTCGCCGTGCATGCGCAGGGCGAGGCCCTTGATATTGAGGATGATGTCGGTGACATCCTCGCGCACGCCGGGGATCGACGAGAATTCGTGCAGCACCCCGTCGATCTGGATGGCGCTCACCGCCGCCCCCTGCAGCGACGACAGCAGCACGCGCCGAAGGGCGTTGCCGAGGGTGAGTCCGAAGCCGCGCTCAAGCGGCTCCGCGACGATCGTCGCGAAGCGCGAGGCATCGGCGCCGGCCTCGATGTTCAGCTTGTTCGGCTTGATCAGTTCCTGCCAGTTCTTCTGGAGCACGGCTCACCTCGTCCTCTCGAATGCTTCGGACCGCCGCCGGCGGTTTCCCCGGCAGGGCCCGAAACGAAAATTCGTACCGTATTCTGCGCCGCCCGGAAGCGGCGCGCGTCACACCCGGCGGCGCTTCCGCGGGCGGCAGCCGTTATGCGGAATCGGCGTCACGTCCCGTATCGACAAGACGTTGAAGCCCACCGCCTGCAGC
The DNA here is from genome assembly GCA_040905765.1 of Acetobacterales bacterium. GTDB lineage: Bacteria > Pseudomonadota > Alphaproteobacteria > JBBDQX01 > JBBDQX01 > JBBDQX01. The sequence goes on along the minus strand of JBBDQX010000054.1, from coordinate 6,715 downwards.
GCACGCAGCGCCGACTCGCGGCCGGAACCCGGTCCCTTCACGTTGACCTCGAGGGTTTCCATTCCGTGCTCCTGCGCCTTGCGGCCGGCGTTCTCCGCGGCGACCTGGGCGGCATAGGGGGTCGACTTCCGCGACCCCTTGAAGCCCTGCGACCCCGCCGACGACCAGGCGATCACGTTGCCCTGGGCATCGGTGATCGTGATCATCGTGTTGTTGAAGCTCGCGTTCACATGCGCGACCCCGGAAGTGATGTTCTTCCGTTCGCGACGGCGGACGCGCGCGGATGCCTGCTTTGCCATGTCTTTCCCCGAACCCTTGTTCCGGCCCTGCTAGGCCTTCTTCTTGCCCGCGATTGCCCGCGCCGGCCCCTTGCGGGTACGGGCGTTGGTGTGTGTACGCTGGCCGCGGACCGGCAGGCTGCGGCGATGCCGCAGGCCCTTGTAGCAGCCGAGGTCCATCAGGCGCTTCACGTTCATCGCCACCTCGCGGCGCAGATCGCCCTCGACCCGGAAGTCGCGGTCGATCGTCTCGCGAATCTGCGTCAGTTCACCCTCACTCAATTCGTTGACCCGGCGCTCCTCCGGAATACCGCACTCCTTGAGGATGCGGTGAGCCGAGGTACGGCCGATGCCATGGATATAGGTGAGCGCGATCAACACCCGCTTGTTGGTCGGAATGTTAATGCCCGCAATACGTGCCAACCGTCATCTCCTCGAAGTCAAAGACCGTTCAGGTGGTTACGGTCCGACCCGATACAATCCGCAAAACCGCCGGATTATATGGACGGACCGCCTCAAGTCAATGGACCGTCCGCACCTCGTCGAGAAGACTCTCGATCTGGGTGGAGACGGTGTCGATGTCCTGCATGCCGTCCACCTGCTTCAGCCGCCCGCCCTTGCGGTAGTAGGGCAGGATCGGTGCGGTCTGCCGGTGGTAGACGTCGAGGCGCTTGCGCAGCACCTCCTCGGTATCGTCGGCGCGCGCCCCTGCGGCCGCCTCGTTCGCACGGCCGGCGATGCGGTCGAACAGCGCCGCCTCGTCGACCTTCACCTCGACCACGAGGTCGATCCGCAGCCCGCGCTCGTTCAGCATCTCGTCCAGCGCCTCGGCCTGAGGCACGGTGCGCGGAAAGCCGTCGAGGATAAAGCCGTTGGCGCAGTCGGGCTCGGAAATACGCTGCGAGATAAGGTCGACCATCAGTTCGTCCGGCACCAGATCGCCGCGCGCCATGATCTCCTTGACCTTCTCGCCCAGCGCGGAGCCGGACGCAATGGCCGCCCGCAGCATGTCGCCGGTCGAGAGCTGCACGACCCCGTGATTCTTCTCGAGGATCTGCGCCTGGGTGCCCTTGCCGGCGCCCGGCGGTCCGAGCAGGATCAGGTTCATCGGCGCCGCCCCCTCAGCCGCGACTTGCGGATCAGTCCCTCGTACTGGTGGGCCAGCAGATGCGCCTGCACCTGGCTGACGGTGTCCATCGTCACCGTGACGACGATCAGCAGGCTGGTGCCGCCCAGGTAGAAGGGTACGCCCATGCGCGCGATCAGCAGCTCCGGGATCAAGCAGACGATCGCGAGATAGGCGGCGCCGATCGTCGTCAGGCGGGTCAGCACGAAATCCAGATACTCGGCGGTGTTCTTGCCCGGACGGATGCCGGGAATAAAGCCGCCGTGCTTGCGCAGGTTTTCAGCGGTGTCCTGCGGGTTGAACACGATCGCCGTGTAGAAGAAGGCAAAGAACACGATCAGGCTTATGTAGATGCCGAGATACAGCGGCTGCCCCTGGCCCAGCAACGCGGTCAGCGTGCCCAGCCACTCCGGCCCGCCGCCGCCTGCCGCGGTGAAACCGGCCACGGTCACGGGCATCAGCAGAAGCGAGCTGGCAAAGATGGGCGGAATCACGCCGGAGGTGTTCAGCTTCAGCGGCAGATGGGTGGAATCGCCGCCGAACTGCTTGTTGCCCACCTGGCGCTTCGGATACTGGATGATGATCCGCCGCTGCGCCCGCTCCATGAACACGATGAAGGTGATCGTGGCGATCGCAAGGAGGATCAGGAAGACGATCGCGAGGCCCGACATGGCGCCGGTTCGCCCGAGTTCGAGCGTCCCGACGAGAGCGCTCGGCAACTCGGCGACGATGCCGGCGAAGATGATCAGCGACATGCCGTTGCCGACGCCGCGGGCGGTGATCTGCTCGCCCAGCCACATCAGGAATACGGTGCCGCCGGTCAGCGTGATCACCGTCGTGAAGCGGAAGAACAGGCCCGGCTCGATCACCGCGGAGCCCCGGCCGCCGGCCAGGCCCTCCAGCCCCGCCGAGATGCCATAGGCCTGCATTATGCAGATCAGCACCGTCAGGTAGCGGGTGTACTGGTTGATCGTCTTGCGGCCCTGCTCGCCCTCCTTCTTCAGCTGCTCGAGCCGCGGAGACACCGCGGTCATCAGCTGCATGATAATCGCCGCCGAGATGTACGGCATGATGTTGAGGGCGAAGATGGTCATGCGCCCCAGCGCGCCGCCGGAGAACATGTTGAACATGCCGAGGATGCCGCCGGCCTGCCGCTGGAAGATATCGGCAAGGATGGACGGATCGATCCCCGGCAGCGGGATATACGTGCCGAGCCGATAGATCACCAGCGCACCCAGCGTGAACCAGATGCGCTGCTTGAGCTCCGTGGCTTTCGCCAGGACGCCGAAATTGACGTTGGCGGCGAGCTGTTCGGCGGCGGAGGCCATCTATTTCTCCGGCGTCAGGGCCCTGGGTCCTCAGCCTTCGGCGCTATCGCCGGCGGCCTTGCCCTCTGCCTTGCCCTCTGCACCCTCTGCCTTGCCTGCCTTGCCTGCCTTACGCAAGCGACGCTCGGAACGCGCCGCCTTGCCGGCACGCCGCGCGGCCTCGGCCTCGGCACCGGTCATCGTCACCGAACCGCCGGCGGCCTCGACCATGCCGACCGCCGCCTGCGACGCGGCAGTGACCTCGATCGCCAGCTTGGCCTTGAGCTCCCCCTTGGCCAGCAGACGCACGCCGTCGCGCGACTTGCCGGCCAGGCCGGCGGCACGCAGCACCTCGATGGTCACCGGCTTGTCGGCCTCCAGCTTGCCGGCGTCGATGGCACGCTGGATACGGCCGGTGTTCACGATGGCGAAGTCGCGGCGCGTCGGATTGGTGAATCCGCGCTTGGGCAGACGCCGGTAGACCGGCATCTGGCCGCCCTCGAAGCCGTTGATGGCGACGCCGCTGCGCGCCTTCTGGCCCTTCACGCCGTGCCCCGCGGTCTTGCCCTTGCCCGAGCCGATGCCCCGGCCGAGTCGCTTGACGTCGCGCCGGGCGCCCGGATTGTCGCGGAGTTCGTTGAGTCTCATCTGATTAGTCCCTTTCCGGTCCGCAGGCCTAGGAGGCTTCCTCGACCCTGACCAGGTGCTTGATCTTCTCGATCATGCCGCGCACGGCAGGCGTGTCTTCGAGCTCACGCGTACGGTGCATGCGGGTCAGCCCGAGACCGAGCAGCGTCGCGCGCTGATCCTTCTTGCGACCCAGACCGCTGGCGATCTGGGTGACCCGAACCTTGCCGTCCTTCGATGCAGCCATCGAACGCTACTCCTACTCGCTGGCCGCTGCCGCGGCGGGCGTGCCCGCCTCGCGCCGGCTGACGATATCGGCCACCTTCAGGCCACGGCGCGCCGCCACCGAGCGCGGCGAGTTCGCATTGGCCAGGGCGGCGAACGTCGCCTTGATCATGTTGTACGGGTTGGCCGAGCCGTTGCTCTTGGCGACCACATCGTGCACGCCCATGGTCTCGAAGATCGCCCGCATCGGGCCGCCGGCGATGACGCCGGTACCCGCCGGCGCGGCGCGCAGGATCACATGCCCGGCGCCGAAGTGGCCCACGACGTCGTGATGCAGTGTCCGGCCTTCGCGCAGCGGCACGCGGATCATGCCCTTCTTCGCCGCCTCGGTGGCCTTGCGGATCGCCTCGGGCACCTCACGGGCCTTGCCCGAGCCGAAGCCGACGCGGCCCTTCCCGTCACCTACGATGACGAGCGCCGCGAAGGAAAAGCGCCGGCCGCCCTTGACGACCTTGGCGACACGGTTGATGTGGACGAGCTTGTCGGCGAACTCGCTGTCCTCCTTGCCCCGCCCGCGATCCCGATCCCGGTCGCCGCCGCGTCCGCCCTGTGCTTGTCTTGCCATGCCTGTGGCCTTTCGAATCTCAGAACGACAGGCCGCCCTCTCGGGCGGCGTCGGCCAGGGCCTTGACCCTGCCGTGATACAGATAACCGCCGCGATCGAGGAAGACCTCGCTGATGCCGGCCTTGCTCGCCCGCTCGGCGACCAGCTTGCCGACCGCACTCGCGGCCGACTTGTCGGCACCGCTCTTCACCGCCTCGCGCAGCTCCTTGTCGAGCGACGAGGCGGCGACCAGCGTGCGGCCGGCGACATCGTCGATGATCTGCGCGTAGATGTGCCGCTCGGAGCGGTACACCGACAGGCGCAGACGCCCCTTCGCGCGCTTGTGCAGCGCGGCCCGGACACGGCCCTTACGGCGGGCGCGCAGCTCCTTGGTCTTCAGCATCTCTCTCGCTCTCCGCTACCGGCTTACTTCTTCTTGCCTTCCTTGCGCAGGATCAGCTCCCGCTCGTACTTCACGCCCTTGCCCTTGTAAGGCTCCGGCGGACGCTTCCCGCGGATCTCGGCGGCAAGCTGCCCGACCGCGCGCCGGTCGGCGCCATGGATCGAGATGAAGTTCGGCCGCTCCGCCTTGATGGTGATGCCCTCGGGGATGGCGAACGAGACCTCGTGGCTGAAGCCCAACTGCAGGTTCAGGGTCTTTCCCTGCACCGCCGCGCGGTAGCCGACGCCGTTGATCTCGAGGTTGACGGTGAAACCTTCCGAGACGCCGGTGACGGCGTTCTGCACCAGGCTGCGGGTCGTGCCCCACATCGAGCGCGCGCGCTTCGAGGTGCTCCGCGGCTGCAGGACCACGCGGTCGTCCTCGACCTTGGCGTCGACGTCATCGTGGATGAGTACGCCGAGCTGCCCGAGCTTGCCCTTGGCCGTGAACTGCTGGCCGGAAAGCTGGACGGTGACGTCGCTCGGGACGCTGACCGGGTATTTACCGATTCGGGACATATTCTCTCCAGCCTTCTCAGAACACCTGGCAGAGGACTTCGCCGCCGACGTTCTGCTCGCGCGCCTCGGCGTCCGACATCACGCCGCGCGGCGTCGAGATGATCGCGATGCCGAGGCCGTTGTAGACCCGCGACAGGTCGCGAATCTTCGAGTAGACGCGTCGGCCCGGCTTGGACACCCGGCTGATCTCGCGGATCGCGGGGTCGCCCTCGACGTACTTGAGCTCGACCTTGATCTCACTGACGCCAGGCCGGACCTCATGGGTCGAATAGCCGCGGATGTAGCCCTCGCGCTTCAACACCTCCAGCACATTCGCGTGCAGCCGTGACGGCAGCGCGGATATGACATCCTTGCGGGCGGACTGCCCGTTGCGGATGCGGGTCAGAAGATCGCCGAGGGGATCGGAAATCGCCATATGCCTGCGACCTCTCTTACCAGCTCGATTTCACCATGCCGGGGATCTGGCCGATCGAGGCCAGGTCCCGCAGCGCAATACGACACAGCCGGAACTTCCGGTAGTTGCCGCGTGACCGTCCGGTCAGGTCGCAACGCAGCACTACCCGGTTCTTCGCGCTGTTGCGCGGCAGCTCGTTGAACTTGAGCTGCGCCTGGAAGCGCTCCTCCGGCGACAGGTCCCGGTCACGTACCGTCTCCCGCAGAGCGGCACGCCGTTCGGCGTAGCGCTCGGCCATCCGCGCGCGCTTCTTGTTCCGCTCGATTGCGCTTTTCTTAGCCATCGACTGTCCTCGCTAATGCCCGGTCACGTGCGGAAAGGCATGTTGAAGCCTTCCAGCAACGCCCGCGCCTCTTCGTTGGTCCGGGCCGTCGTGCAGATCACGATGTCCAGGCCGCGGATCGATTCGACCTTGTCGTAGTCGATCTCCGGAAAGACGATCTGCTCACGCAGGCCCATCGCGTAATTGCCGCGTCCGTCGAAGCTCCTCGGCGACACCCCGCGGAAGTCGCGCAGCCGCGGCAGCGCGATCGTCAGCAGACGGTCCAGGAACTCGTACATGCGGTCGCGCCGCAGCGTCACCTTGCAGCCGATCGCCATGCCCTCGCGCAGCTTGAACGTCGCCACCGACTTGCGGGCCCGGGTGATCACCGGCTTCTGGCCGGTGATGGCGGCCAGTTCGGCCGCCGCGGCGTCGACCTTCTTGCGGTCGTTGACGCCCTCGCCGACACCCATGTTGATAACGATCTTCTCCAGCCGCGGCACCTGCATCGGATTCGCGTAACCGAACTGCTCCTGCAGCGCCGGCCGGACAGTCTCGTCGTATTGCTCGTGCAGCCTGGTCATCGTCTCACACTCAGTCGATCTGCTCGCCGGACGCCTTGGCGTACCGGACCTTGCGGCCGTCCTCCAGGAAACGGAAACCGACGCGGGTCGGCTTGCCGCTCTTGGGGTCGAGATGCGCCACGTTGGATACGTGGATCGAGACCTCGTGCGGCACGATGCCGCCCTGCGAGGCAGCCGACGGGCGGGTGTGGCGCTTCACCATGTTGACGCCCTGCACCACCAGCCGGTCCTCGCGCGGCAGCGCGCGTAGCACCTCGCCCGATTTGCCCCGGTCGCGGCCGGTGAGGA
>JBBDQX010000053.1:0-9680 GCA_040905765.1 Acetobacterales bacterium | reverse complement strand
CCATCCCGCCCTTCGTGTACCTGGTGCCGATCGTCATGCTGTTCGGCGTCGGCATGGTGCCGGGCGTGATCGCCACCATCATCTTCGCGCTGCCGCCGATCATCCGCCTGACCAACCTCGGCATCCGCCAGGTGCAGGAGGACCTGGTCGAGGCGGCCTACGCCTTCGGCTCCACGCCCCGGCAGGTGCTGTGGGAGATCCAGGTGCCGCTGGCGCTGCGCACCATCATGGCGGGGCTGAACCAGACGCTGATGCTGGCGCTGTCGATGGTGGTCATCGCCGCGCTGATCGGCGCCGGCGGGCTCGGCCTGATCGTCTATACCGGGCTTGGCCGGCTCGACGTCGGCGCGGCCATGGAAGGCGGCATCGGCATCGTGCTGATCGCCATCATCCTCGACCGCATCACCCAGGCGCTCGGCCAGACCAGTCCGACCAGGCGCCCGTCGCTGCTGCAGACCATGAAGTCGCTGCTGCGTGTGACGGCCCCGGACACCAGGAATGACCGCTCCGTCGCCGCCGGAGGCCGCAAGGCCCCGGGCTGACGCCAGCGGACAGCCGCCGCCCGCGGGCGGCGAAAACGTATGTCGCGCCACCCTGCGCAAGCCGCGGGGCGGCGCGTCCAGTGCCCACCAGCGAGGAGGCAAGACATGACCAGACAGATCACCATGAGAGGCGCCCTGTTCGGCGCGGCGGCAGCGATGCTGCTGACGCTGCCCGGCGCCGCCCAGGCGCAGAACGAGCCGGGCGAAGGCACCACCATCAACATGGCCCGCGCCACCTGGGACACCGGCTGGTTCCAGGCCGAGATCTACAAGCAGATGCTGGCGGAGCTCGGCTACGACATTCCGCGCGTCACCACGCTCGACAACCCGCCCTTCTACCAGTCGGTCGGCCAGGGCGACATGGACCTGTGGGTCAACGGCTGGTTCCCGCTGCACAACTCGTACCGCGACGCGTTCGAGCCGGGCGCGACGATGGTCGGCAACGTCGCCAGGGGCGGCGCGCTGCAGGGCTACCTCGTCGACAGGAAGACTGCCGAGGAGCACGACATCACCAGCCTCGAGGACTTCAAGAAGGACGAGATCAAGAAGCTGTTCGACAGCAACGGCAACGGCAAGGCCGAAATGGTCGCCTGCCCGCCGGGCTGGGGCTGCGAGACGGTGATCGAGCACCATCTCGACGCCTACGACCTGCGCGACCACGTCGAGCCGGTGAAGGCGAGCTACTCCGCCTCGATGGCCGACGCGCTTGCGCGCTACAGGAACGGCGAGCCGATCTTCTTCTACACCTGGACGCCGAACTGGACCGTCGGCCTGCTGAAGCCGGGCGAGGACGTGGTCTGGATCCAGGTCGACCACCCGGACCTGCCGGAGTCGCAGAAGGACCTCGAGGACAAGACGACGCTGGCCGGCGTCACCGGCTGCGTCGCCGACCCGTGCCAGATGGGCTGGCCGGCGAACGACATCCGTCCGGTCGCCAACGTCGAGTTCCTCGAGGAGAACCCGGCGGTGCGGACGCTGCTGGAGACCGCCAGCATCCCGATCGGGGACATCTTCGCGCAGAACGCCATGATGAACGCCGGCGAGGACAGCCAGGAGGACATCGCCGCCCACGCCGAGGCGTGGATCGAGAAGAACCGCGACACGGTCGACGACTGGCTGCAGCAGGCGCGCAAGTCGGCGCAGATGTAGCACCCGCCGCATAGCGTGCGGAAAGGCCCGGTCGCCACGGCGGCCGGGCCTTTTTTGCGGACGCGGCACCGGCGGCCGTTGCTTCTTTTTGCAATCCGGTATGTGCCGCTGCACGTATCATTTGCGATCACGGCTCGTTCCAGAGGGCGCCGGGGGGCGCGGAAGGGGGAATCGGTGTTGCCTCGACGGCTTCCGATCACCATCACCATCCTGGTCATCACGCTGGCGACGACCGGCACCCTGGCCGTGCTGCTGCTTGGCCAGGGCGTGCTGTTCGGGACCCAACTCGCCAATCTCGCCGCCAAGCAGCGCTTCGAGGAGATCGCCGACAGAACGGCCGAGCGGGTGGTCGCCTTCGAGAGCCAGCCGCGCTCGCTGATCGACCTGCTGGAACTAATGGACGAAGCGCGCCTACCGCCGGAACCGGGCACGCCGCACCCGGCCCTGCGCTATTTCATCCGGGCGCTCGAGACCAATCCGTCGCTCTACGCCATATATGTCGGCCATCCGAACGGCGACTTCTACGACGTCATCAGCATCGGCCGATGGGCCAGCCTGTCGGAGCGGCAGGACGCACCGCCGGGCTCCGAATGGGCGGCGATGTCCGTCACCGGCGAGGGCGATTCGCGACGGCGCGTCTGGGAGTTCCTGGACCGCGACCTGAACGTGCTGGGCCGGCGCGAGGAACCGACCGACTTCGATCCGCGGACGAGGCCCTGGTACATCGCGGCCACCGCTACCGCCGAAACCATCAGGACCGAGCCCTATGTCTATGCCAGCCTCGCCGCGCCGGGCATCACACTCGCGCGCCGGATCAGCGCCGAAGGGCCAGTGCTGGGCATCGACGTCACCCTTGCCACTCTGTCCGGTTTCATGGCCGACCAGCGCGTTACCGAGAACAGCACAGCGCTGCTGTTCAACCGGGCCGGCGTCGTCACGGCCTTCCCCGACGTGAACAGGCTGGTCCGGCCCCTGCCGGTCGGCGGAGCGGACACCGACCTGAAGCTGGCCAGGGTCTCCGACTTGGTGCCGGCGCTCTGGACCGGGCTAGGTGGCAAGTTGCCGGAGGCGCCATCGCTGCGTACCTTCTCCGGCGCGACGGGCGACCTGCTGGGCTTTGTCGCCCCGGTCGGCACCGACGGGGGCACCTACTTCGCCCTGCTTGTGCCGACGCGCGAAATACTCGCCCCCTATCGCGAGCGAGGACTGGTGGCGCTGCTCAGCGCCGCGGCAATGCTCATCATGTTCTTGCCGCTTGCCTGGTACGCCAGCCGCAGGCTGTCCTCGCCGATCCGCGCCATCGCCGCGGAGGCGGGCAAGCTGGAGGCGCTGGCGCTCGACGACGTGCGGCACGTCTGCACCCGCGTCGCCGAGCTCTCCGCCCTTTCCGAGGCGGTAATCAAGTCCGCGCGGTCGATCGCGGACCACCGTTCGGGCCTGCTGGTTTCGCAGCGGCGGCTGCAGATGCTCGTCGATTTCGGCATCGCGCTGAGCGCCGAGAAGGACGAGGACCGGCTGATGGAGATGATCCTCCTCGGCGCCAAGGAGCTGGCCGGCGCCGACGCGGGGACGCTCTACATCCGAGAGGGCGACAACCTGCTTCGTTTCGAGATCATGCGCACGGACAGCCTCGGCGTCGCGGCGGGCGGGACCACCGGTAAGCAGGTGGAGCTGCCGCCGGTAATGCTGCGGGACCCGGACAGCGGCGAGCCGAACCACCGCAACGTGGTGTCGCACGCCGTGCTTGAGGCGCGAACAGTGAACATCCGCGACGCCTATGCGTCCGAGGAGTTCGACTTCTCCGGCACGCGCCGCTTCGACGAGATCAGCGGCTACCGCTCCACATCGTTCCTGACAGTGCCGCTGCGGCCGCGCAACGGGGAGCCCATTGGCGCATTCCAGCTCATCAACGCGCAGGACGGACAGGGCAAAACCGTGCCGTTCTCGGAGGAAATCATCGGCTTCGTCGAGGCGCTGGCGGCGCAGGCGGCGGTCGCGCTCGACAACCGCAACCTGGTGGAGGCGCATAGGGTACTGCTCGATTCGTTCATCGAGCTGATCGCCGCCGCCATCGACGCCAAGTCGCCCTACACCGGCGGTCACTGCGCCCGCGTGCCGGAGCTGGCGGTGATGCTGGCGCGCGAGGCGAGCCGGTCCGTCGAGGGCGAGTTCGCGGAGTTCCGGCTGGAGAGCGACGACGAGTGGCGCGAATTCAGGATCGCGGCGTGGCTGCACGACTGCGGCAAGGTGACGACGCCGGAATATGTCGTCGACAAGGCGACCAAGTTGGAGACCGTCTACAACCGCATCCACGAGGTGCGCACGCGCTTCGAGGTGCTGCGCCGCGACGCCGAGATCCGGAGCCTGAAGGCCGAACTTGCGGGAGAGGCAGACGTGGACGGGTTGCGGCGGCGGTTCGAGGAGGAAGTGGCGGCGCTGGAGTCGGACTTCGCCTTCGTCGCCGCCTGCAACGTCGGCGGCGAGTTCATGGACGACGCGGACGTCGCGCGCCTGCGGGAAATCGCCTCGCATACCTGGCTGCGCCATTTCGACGACCGGCTGGGACTGTCCGGGGCGGAGGCCGAACGGCTGGCGGAGGTCGCGGCGCCCCCGTTGCCGGCGGTCGAACGGCTGCTCACGGACCGCCCGGAGCATCTCCTGCCCCGCCCGTCGATGGCCGATCCGACCCGCGACGAACGCCACGGCTTCCGCATGCAGGTTCCGGAGCACGCCTTCAACCTCGGCGAGGTCTACAACCTGTCGATCCGCCGCGGCACGCTGACCGCCGAGGAGCGCTACAAGATCAACGAACACATCGTGCAGACGATCATCATGCTGCGGAAGCTGCCGCTGCCGAAGCACCTGGCGCGGGTGCCGGAATACGCCGGCGGCCACCACGAGACGATGATCGGCACCGGCTATCCGCGCGGCCTGACGCGCGAGGAAATGTCGGTGCCGGCACGCATCATGGCCGTCGCCGACGTGTTCGAGGCGCTGACCGCCAGCGACCGCCCCTACAGGAAATCGAAGACGCTCAGCGAGGCCCTGTCGATCATGGCGCGCATGGCGGAGGAGCGGCACCTTGACGCGGCGCTGTTCCGGCTGTTCGTCGAGCGCGGCATCTGGCGCCGCTACGCCGAACGGTACCTGCGCCCCGACCAGATCGACCCCGTCGACGTCGGCAAGCTGCTCGCCTGACGAAGCCGTCGCACGGCGCCGGCACATTCGCTAAAGTCCGCCCCGCTCCGCCGCACGGCGGAGTTTCGTCGTTCCGGGACCAGTCCTTGGGGAGAAAGGGGCCAGGGGATGTCGTGGATCTGGGTGGCGATCGTCGCCTACATGCTGCTGCAGCTCGGCATCGGCGTGTGGGCGTCGCGCCGGGTGGCGGGAGAGACGGACTACCTGGTCGCCGGGCGGCGGCTCGGCCTGTCGCTGGTCAGCATCTCGGTGTTCGCGACATGGTTCGGCGCCGAGACGGTGATGGGCTCGGCGGCGGCGATCGCCGACGAGGGCCTCTCCGGCGGACGCGCCGACCCGTTCGGCTACATGCTCTGCCTCGTCGCGATGGGCCTGCTGCTGGCCTTCCAGATGCGCCAGCGCGGCTACGTCACCCTCGCCGACTTCTTCCGCGACCGCTACGGCCGCAGCGCCGAGGTGCTGGCGGTGCTGCTGCTGGTGCCGGCGTCGATCATCTGGGCCTCGGCGCAGCTTCTCGCCTTCGGGCAGATCCTGGTGGTCGCCACCGACATCGACCTCGACGCCGCGCTGCTCGCCGCCGCGGCGCTGGTGATCGTCTATACCGTGCTCGGCGGGCTGCTCGGCGACGTGATCACCGACGTGGTGCAGGGCGGCGTGCTGGTCATCGGCCTGGTGGTGCTGCTGGTGATGGTGTTCGCGCATGCCGGCGGCGTCGCCGAGGGGCTGGGCCGCATCGAGGCGAGCCAGCTCCGCTTCGTCGCCGAGGGCGAGCCGTTCCTCTCCCGCTTCGACGCCTGGATGATCCCGATCGTCGGCTCGCTGGTGTCGCAGGAGGCGATTTCGCGCTTCCTCGCCGCGCGCGACGCGCCGACGGCGCGCAACGCCTGCTTCGCCGCCGCCGGCATCTACCTCGTGGTCGGCATGATCCCGGTGACGCTGGCGCTGGTCGGCACGCACATGGACCTCGGCATCGGGCACCGCGACGAGTTCCTGCCGGAACTCGCCAAGACGCTGCTGCCGCCGGTGCTGTTCGTGATCTTCATCGGCGCGCTGATGTCGGCGATCCTGTCGACGGTGGACTCCACCGTGCTCGCCGCCTCGTCGCTGATCACTCACAACCTGATAGCGCCGCTGCGCCCGGCGATGGGCGAGCGGGGGCGCCTGCTCGCGGCGCGGATCACCGTGGTCTGCGCCGGCGTCGCCGCCTACCTGGTGGCGGCGGGCGGGGACAACATCTTCGGGCTGGTCCGACTTGCGTCCTCGTTCGGCACCGCCGGCATCTCGGTCGCCGTGGTGTTCGGCCTGTGGACGACGCTGGGCGGCCGGACGACGGAGCTGATCACGCTGGTCATCGGCGCGCTGGCGCTGCCGTTCAGCGAGACGGTGCTGGAGGCCGACGCGCCGTACATGCTGTCGGTCGGCGCGGCGCTGGCGACCTACCTGCTGCTGTCGCTGTTCGACCGTCCGGCCGCCGTCAGCGGTACCAGTCCGGCCGGTCGGTCGTGACCACGTCGGGGACGAGGCTGCGCGCCAGCGCGGCCTCGTCCTTCCGGCGCACCGTCCAGACACCGACCTGCAGGCCGAGCGCCCGCGCCTCGCGCAGAGCCGCCGGCGTCAGGTCGCCGATATAGACCGACCAGGCGGCCCCGCCGGCGGCGTGGATGGCGCGCGGTATCGAGCCGTGGTCGTCGACGTCGAGCGGCGCCGTCCAGGGCGACGGCCCCGGCTGCCCGGTGCGGATGTTGTCCAGCCAGTCCCGCTGCGCCGAGAGGTAGCCGGTGCGGATGCCGGGCGCCATGCGCTGGATGCGATACAGCGCCGGCCAGTGGAACGAGATGGCGGTGCTGCGCGCCTCCATCCCGGCCCCCTGCACGGCCGAGACGACGGCGTCGGCCAGCGTATCCGGGTCGGACGACACCGCCGGCTTCGTCGGGTCCAGCTTGAGCTCGATCCAGAGCTGGAAATCCGCCGGCGCGGTGTCGCGCACCAGCGCCAGCACCTCGTCCAGCGTCGGGATGCGCGCCCCGTCCGCCGGCTGCTGGTCGGGGTAGCGGCGGGCATAGGCGGTGCCCGGCCGCAGCCGTCCGACGTCGTAGCGCCGCAGTTCCACCAGCGTCAGGGTGCGCAGCGCGGGCCCCTCGGCGGCGAGCCATTCCCCGTCCAGGCGGGCGATTTCGGGCTTCAGCGTGAAGTCGTGGTGGACGACGACATGGCCGTCGGCCGACAGGTGGACGTCGAACTCCATGCCGTCGGCGCCGGCCCCGATCGCCTTGCGGAAGGCCGCCAGCGTGTTCTCCGGCGCCAGGCCGGAGGCGCCCCGGTGGGCAATGACGACAGGTGCGGTTTGGGCGGCGGCCGACACCGGCAGCAGCGCCATCAGCAGAGCGACGAGGCGTCGGAACAAGGGTCGCTCCCTGCTCGGCAATCACCCCTTCGGGCCTAAGCCCGAAGGGGTGACCCGTCCGGGGGGACAGTTGCCGCCGACAGACCGCCCCGGAGGGCCGAGGCGCGCCGTCAGCCGGCCATGATGGGCTTTTCGCCCTTCAGCATAATACGGTGCATATAGCGCCGTTCACTAGGGGCGAAGTTGCTGGTGGCCTGGTGCAACGCGCTACGGTTGTCCCAGATCAGCATGTCGCCCATCGACCATGCATGGCTGTATTGGAACTGGGGCTGGTCGTAGTGATCGTAAAGGGCATCGAGCAGGGCATCGCCCTCCTCCTCGCTCATCCCCTCGACCGCGTCGCAACGCATCGGGTTGAGGTACAGCGCGTCGCGGCCGGTGTCCGGGTGGCGGCGCACCAGCGGCTGCCAGGTGCCGTCGCTGCCCTTCCTCTCCTCGTCGGAGCGCTTCAGCAGCTCGCGCGGCGCGCGGCGCGACTGGTAGGCCTGGAAGGCGCGCTTGCCGCGGATCTTCTCCTTGATGTCGTCCGGCAGCGCCTCGTAGGCCAGGTACATGTTGGTGAATTCGGTGTTGCCGCCCTTGCTCGGCAGTTCCAGCGCATAGAGCGTGGTGGCCTTCGGCGGCTGCTCCAGATTGGAGTGGTCGGTGTGCCACGAGCCGCCGCGCATCAGCAGCTTCTTCTCGCCGGTGCGCTTGTCGGTGGCGGTGCTGATCAGCTCCTCGACTACCTCGTAACCCGGCAGGCGGTAGGTCGCCACCACCGGCGGCATCGGCTCGCCGAGCTGGCTGGCGGCGAAGACGAAGTCGTCCGGCTTGTCGAACTTCTGGTCCTTGAACACCACCACGACGTTGTCGACGAAGGCCTTGTTGACGGCGGCGCGGGTCGCGTCGTCGAGCGGCTTCGACAGGTCGACCCCGTGGATCGCCGCGCCGAAGGGCGCATCGAGCTGTCTCACTTCCATTGCTTCCTCCCGAAAGTCTGCGGCCGCCGCGACGGCGGCGAGCCTGCGGGCAATGTAACTATGTCCGCACTCATGATAATGCTTTCATTCGGCACAATATTATTGCATGACAGGACACAAAGCATGGACCGTCTCGCCGCGATGGAGGTGTTCGTGCGGGTCGCCGAGGAGGGCAGCTTCTCGGCGGCGGCGCGGCATCTCGGCCTGTCGAACACCGCCGTCAGCAAGCAGGTGAAGGCGCTGGAGGGGCGGCTCGGTGCGCGGCTGCTCAACCGCACGACGCGCCGGGTGGCGCTGACCGAGGTCGGGCGGGCCTATCTCGAGCGGGCGCGGCGCATCCTCGCCGAGGTCGAGGAGACCGAACACGCCGCCGGCCGCCAGCACGCCGAGCCGCGCGGCACGCTGCGCCTCAATGCGCCGCTGTCCTTCGGCTCGCTGCACGTCGCGACGGCGATCCCCGATTTCCTCGCGCAGTACCCCGACATGGAGGTCGAGATGACGATGACCGACCGCTTCGTCGACGTGGTCGAGGAGGGCTACGACCTCGCCATCCGCGGCCGGACGATGCCGGTGGAGTCGAGCCTGATCGCGCGGCGCATCGCGCCGGAGCGCTTCGCGGTCTGCGCCGCGCCGGCATACCTGGCGGCGCAGGGCCGGCCGGCGGCGCCGGCGGACCTCGCGGCGCACGACTGCCTCGCCTATGCCGGCACCGGGAACTGGCGCTTCGCCGGCCCCGACGGCGAGGTCACGGTGCCGGTGCACGGCCGGCTGCGCGCCAACAACGGCGACGCGCTGCGCGCCGCGACGCTGGGCGGGCTCGGGGTCGCGCTGCTGCCGACCTTCCTGGTCGGCGACGACCTGCGGCAGGGCCGGCTGGAGCGGCTGCTGCCCGGCTGGGAACCGCCCGAGGCCGGCATCTTCGCGATCTATCCGCACACCCGTTTCCTGTCGGCCAAGGTGCGGGCGTTCATCGACTTCCTGGTGCGCCGGTTCAACCCGACGCCCGAGTGGGACCGGACGGCGCCGCGCCGGAAAGCCCGGCGGTCAGCGGCCTGAGCAGTTCGAGCGGCAGCGGGAAGACGATGGTCGAGGTCTTGTCGCCGGCGATATCGAGCAGCGCGCTGAAATAGCGCAGCTGCATCGACAGCGGCTCCTTCGCCAGCATGCCGGCGGCCTCGACCAGCTTCTCCGCCGCCTGCTGTTCGCCCTCGGCGTTGATGATCTTGGCGCGGCGGTAGCGCTCCGCCTCGGCCTGCCGGGCGATGGCGCGGACCATACTCTCGTCGATGTCGACGTGCTTGATCTCGACGTTGGCGACCTTGATGCCCCAGGCGTCGGTCTGCCTGTCGAGGATCTCCTGGATGTCGACGTTGAGCTTGTCGCGCTCGGCCAGCATCTCGTCGAGCTCGTGCTTGCCCAGCACCG
>JBBDQX010000052.1:0-9702 GCA_040905765.1 Acetobacterales bacterium | reverse complement strand
CCACGACGGGTCGGTCGATGGTACAATGCAGCCGATGCGGGTGGTGCCTTCACAGGTTGTTAATGAACCGCTCCTAGCTTCCCGGCCATCCGGCCGGGGGCCGCAGGAACGTTCAGGGACGCCATGGCGGAAGACGAACTAGACGACGATCTCAGCGCACCCGTTGTCCCGGGCGGCGGCCGCAACAAGACGCGCCGGCTGATCCTGATCGTCGTGCTGCCGATCCTGCTGGTGCTCGGGGCCGCCGCCGGCGCCTATTTCACCGGCGCCGCCGATCCGCTGCTGGCGATGATCTTCGGCGAGCGAGCCGCCGAGCCGCCGCCGGAGCCGGAGGACACCCGGATCGAGCGGGCGAGCATGCCCAACCCGAACACCTTCGTCGAGCTGCCCGAGCTGCTGGTGAACCTCGACAGCGCCGGGGCGCGCAGCCAGTACCTCAAGATCCGCGTCACGCTCGAACTGCAGAACTCCGCGGACCAGCAGAAGCTGAACGAGGTGATGCCGCGCATCATGGACAACTTCCAGGTCTACCTGCGCGAGCTGCGCATCGACGACCTGCGCGGGTCCGCCGGCATCTATCGCCTGCGCGAGGAACTGCTGGCCCGCGTCAACGTCGCCACCCGCCCGATCGGGGTCGAGGTGAACGACGTGCTGTTTAGGGAAATGTTAATCCAGTAGCGCGAGGATTCCGCGATACCGCAAGGAGCGCGGAGCAGGGGACGGACGACGACATCATGGCCGACACCGACAACGAGAGCGGCGAACCGAAGGCCGGCGGCAGCGACGATCTCGCCGCCGAGTGGGATGCCGTCCTCAACGGCGACGAGGAGGACGGCGGAGCCGCCAGCCGCGTCCTGAACCAGGACGAGATCGACAGCCTGCTGGGCTTCGACGAGGACGGCGGCGATGGCGAGGACATCACCGGAATCCAGAAGATCATCAGCAGCGGCATGGTGTCGTACGAACGCCTGCCGATGCTGGAAGTCGTCTTCGACCGGCTGGTGCGGATGATGTCGACCAGCCTGCGCAACTTCACCTCGGACAACGTCGAGGTCTCGCTCGACAACATCGTCTCGCTGCGCTT
Source organism: Acetobacterales bacterium (assembly GCA_040905765.1). Taxonomy (GTDB): domain Bacteria; phylum Pseudomonadota; class Alphaproteobacteria; order JBBDQX01; family JBBDQX01; genus JBBDQX01. The sequence continues at coordinate 8,618 of JBBDQX010000052.1, read as the reverse complement.
CGGCGATTACCTGAATTCCATCCCGCTGCCCGCCATGCTCGGCGTCTTCAAGGCGGAGGAGTGGGACAACTACGGCCTGCTGACCATCGACAGCGCGCTGATCTACTCGATCGTCGACGTGCTGCTCGGCGGCCGCCGCGGCACCGCCGCGATGCGGATCGAGGGCCGCCCCTACACCACCATCGAGCGCAACCTGGTCGAGCGCATGGTGCACGTCGTGCTCGGCGACCTCAGCGCCGCCTTCGACCCGCTCAGCCCCGTGACCTTCCGTTTCGAGCGGCTGGAGACCAACCCGCGCTTCGCCACCATCTCGCGCCCGTCCAACGCCGGCATCGTCGCCAAGCTCCGGATCGACATGGAGGACCGCGGCGGCCGGCTCGAACTCCTGCTGCCCTACGCCACCCTGGAGCCGGTGCGCGAACTGCTGCTGCAGATGTTCATGGGCGAGAAGTTCGGCCGCGACTCGATCTGGGAAAACCACCTCGCGGCGGAGCTGTTCGAAACCGACGTCGACCTCGACGTGGTGCTGGACGAGCAGATCATGCGTCTCGGCGACATCCTTTCGCTGGTGCCGGGCCAGCGCATCAAGCTGAACGCCAGCCCTGGAGATCCGGTGCTGGTGCGCTGCGGCGAGGTGCCGATGTTCCGGGGCGACGTCGGCCGCAAGGGCAACTTCCTCGCGGTACGCATCGGCGGGCCGGTCAAGAAACAAGACGAATCCTGAGCTTCGGAGCGATCATGACCCCCATCGTCCTCGATATCGTCGTCGCCGTCCTGCTCTCGGGCGTGATCGTGTACGCGCACCTGCTGAACCGCCGCCTGGGCGCCCTGCGGCGGCACAAGTCCGAGCTGCTGGAACTGGTCGCAGGCTTCCAGGAGGCGACGATCCGCGCCGAGACCAGCGTGCAGACTCTCAAGGCGTCCGCCGGCGAGGCCGGCACCGCGCTGAAGACGCAGATCGGCCAGGCACAGACGCTGTTCGACGACCTCGACTACATGGTCAAGCGCTCGAACGACACCGCCGACCGGCTGGAGAAGGCGATGCAGCGCGGCCGCGGGGCGCTCGGCCCGGCGCCGGTCGCCGCCGCCGGCGATACCGATCCCGAGCGGGAACCGGCCGCGGCGAAGCCGCGTCGTCCGGCCGTCTCCCGGCCGGAGGCGGCGCAGCCCGCGCCGCGCCCCCGCGCCGAGCAGCCCCGCCCGGCTCGCCAGGCCAGTTCCGGCCGCGCGCCGGCCTCCGAGATCGAGCGCGAGTTGATGAAGGCTCTGGAACAGGTCCGCTAGATGAAAATCTTCCGCAGGATCCGCCCGGCCGCCGCCCTGATCGTGCTTGCGGTGCTGGTGCTCAGCGTCAAGGTCGGCGAGATCCGGTCGGGCCTGTCCGGCGGACCCGGCATCGCCGTCGCGCAGGCTTCCGAACGGGTTGCTTCCGGCGCCGCCGAGGCGGAGCCGGAGGAGATCGCCCAGGCGGCCAGGCCGGACGAACAGACCAAGCCGCTCGACAGCAAGCAGTCGAGGAACCCCGAGAGGCCCGGCGGCAGCGCCTCCGACCTGGCCCGCGAACTGGAACATAAGCGCGACCAGCCGCAGGAGACATCGCCGCTGGCCCTGCGCGAGGGCGGCGGGCGCGATCCGCGCGGGTTCACCGCCGCCGAGATCGAGCTGCTGCAGGACCTGTCGGCCCGGCGCGAGGAACTCGCCCGGCGCGAGAATGAGCTCGTGCTGCAGGAGGCGATGATCCAGGCGGCCGAGCAGCGCATCCAGCTCAAGATCGACGAGCTGAAGAACCTGCAGGTGTCGATCCAGGGCCTGCTGCAGCAGCACGGCGAGGAGGAGGAGCAGCAGCTCCGCCGCCTGGTCAAGATCTACGAGAGCATGAAGCCCGACGAGGCGGCGCGCATCTTCGAGCAGCTCGACATGGACGTGCTGCTCGACGTGGTGGAGCGGATGCGCGAGGCGAGGGTGGCGCCGGTGCTGGCCGAGATGGACCCGTTGCGCGCCAAGACGGTGACCATGCATCTGGCGGAGCGGAGGCAGCTTCCCGAGCGGGGCGGCTGATCGGCGATGGCAGAGGACGACGATTCGGACAAGGAGCCGCCGCCGATACGAGACCCGGCGGCTGCCCTGCTCCTGGCGCTGATGCTGTTGCTGCTGGCGTTTTTCATCCTGCTCAACACGCTGTCGACGCTGGAGAAGGTGAAGTCGCGCGCGGTGATGGACAGCCTGACCTCGGCCTTCGCCTCGATCATGCCGCCCGCGACCGCGCCGGCGCCGTTCTCGTCGCAGGTCGGCGACGCGATCTCGGCGGCGCAGTCGCAGGAGCTCATCACCAAGGTGTTCGAGACGGCGATCCCGCTGGTCGAGGTCACGGTCGTCCAGCCGGGCCGCCAGATGGTGGTGCGTATGCATCCGGAGGCCCTGTTCGAGACGGATTCTGCGGAATTCCGCGCCGGCATGCAGTCGTTCCTGGACCGGCTCGCGGCGGCGCTGGGCCGCACGCCGAAGGGCTTCCGCTATGACGTCACCTATCAGATGACCACGCCCACCGGTCGCGGCGGCCAGCTGCCCGAACAGCAGAACCTGCCGGTGATGCGCTCCGGCGTGTTCGCCCGCACGCTGCTGTCGCGCGGCGCGCCGAAGGACGCCGTCTCGGTCGGCGTGGTGCCCGGCGGCATCGGCCAGATCGAGATGTTCTTCCACCTCCGTCACGCGGACGAGCCGAACATCGACTTCCACGAGCTGGCGGGGCGGTAGCGGCGATGTCCGACGACGGCCCGAAGAAGGACCCGCGCAAGCCAGACGCCTGGATGATCTCGTTCGGCGACCTGGTGTCGCTGATGCTGGTGTTCTTCGTCATGCTGTTCGCGATGTCGGAGCTGAAGGTCGACGAGTGGTCGGAGGTGGTGGAGCACGTCTCCCGCACCTTCGTCCCGACGGAGCAGAGCCAGACGAAGCCGTCGGCGCAGCGCAACATCGGCACCACCTTTACCCAGCCGGCGGAGAGCCTCGAGTATCTCAGCGGCGTGCTGTCCGACAAGCTGGGCCAGCACGAGGTGCTGCAGCGCAGCTTCCTGCACCGCCTCGACGACCGCCTGGTGCTGTCGCTGCCGAGCGATCTCCTGTTCGACACCGGCACCGCGCAGCTCACGCCGCGTGCACGGGAGGCGATATACATCCTCGCCGGATTCCTGCGCAACTTCTCGAACCAGATCGCCATCTACGGCCATACCGACCCGCGGCCGATCACCGGCGGCCCCTTCGAATCGAACTGGGAGCTGTCGCTTGTCCGCGCCACGACGGTGGTCAACCAGCTCCGCTCCTACGGCTATACGCAGCAGCTGCAGGCCTTCGCCGTCGCCGAATCCCGATACGACCACCTGTCGTCCGCGCTGACGACCGCGCAGCGGCTGGAGGTGGCGCGCCGCGTCGACATCGTGATCCTGCACGTGGCGGGCAAGGGACCGTGATGCGCGCCCTGCGCCGCTTCGTCCCCCTCCTGTCGGCGCTGCTGCTGGTCCTCTCCGGGCCGGCCTCCGCGCAGCAGCAGGTGGTGACGCGCGCCTGGGCGCATCCCGACTACGGCCGGCTGGTCTTCGATTTCGGGGTACCCGTCGGCTACAGCGCGTCGCTCGTCGACGGACGGCTGGTGGTCTCCTTCGACAGGCCGGTGGCGACCGGCTTCGAGCGGGTGCTGCGCAATCTCGAGGGCTATGTCGCCGACGCCGGCCTGCGCGCCGGCGGCAACGAGGCCGTGCTTACCCTGCGCCGCCCTGTGGAACTGCGCAGCTTCACCGACGGCACCGCCGTCGTCGTCGACCTGCTGCCCGTCACGGACGCGGCGCCCCCGGCGCAGGCCTCCGCCCCCGCCCCGGCCCCGGCCCCGGCCCCGGCGCCGGTCGGTGCCGGCACCCTCAATATCCGCACCGGAGAGCACCCGGGCTACAGCCGGCTGGTATTCGACTGGAACCGCAACGTCGAGTACGACGTCGCCCGCGACGGCGATCTCGCCGTCGTCTCGTTCAGCGAGCCGGCGGGGGTCGACGTCGAGGCGCTGCGCCGCAACGCGCCGGACCGGCTGCGCTCGGTATCGACGGCCGCGGGCGACGGCCTGACGCTCAACCTCGGCCTGCCGGACCAGGCACGCCTGCGCCATTTTCGCGCCGGCACCCGCATCGTGCTGGACATCCTCGCCTCCGATGCGGCCGGAGAGGCGCCGTCGCCCCCGGAGGGCGCGGGCGCCACGGCCGAGGCTTCGCCACCCGCGCCGCCGGCGGCCCCCGCCCCGGCCAGCCGGCCGCCGGCCCGGCCGGAGACTGCCGGGCAGCAAGGGACCGGGCAGCAAGGGACCGGGCAGCACGGGACGGGGCAGCAGGGGGTTGCGGCGCCGGCCGGAACGCCGACCCCGATCTTGCCGCAGCGCCGCCAGCAGGCGGCCGAATCTCCCCCGGCCCCGGCCCCGGAGCCGCCGCCTGCGATCTCCGGCGGCGACGTGGTCGATACGCCGCAGGCCGCGCCGGCCGCGGAAGACGCCGAGGATGCCGACGGGCCGCAGCAGCTGCGGCCGCTCCCGCGTCCGACGCGCGAGCTCGTCCGGCGCGTTCCGGTGCAGGGCGAACTGACGGTCGCGGTCGACAAGGAAGGCCCGCAGGTCAGCCTGACATTCCCGTGGCCCGGCAGCGTCGGTGCCGCCAGCTTTCGCCGCGCCGGCTTCCTCTGGCTGGTATTCGACGAGGAGGCCCGGCTCAACCTCGACCAGCTCGAGACGGAGGCGCCGGAAATCTTCCAGTTCGTCCAGCAGATCCCGCTGTCGCGCGGCGTCGCCGTCCGCATGCTGGTGCCGCAGGAGGTCAACCCGACCTTCCGCCGCGACGGCTCGAGCTGGATCATGGACATGCGGCGCGGCGACATGGAGCCGGCGCGCGGCCTGGATTCGGTCACCGGCATCAACCGCCAGACCGGCGCCATCCTGGTCTTCCAGGCAACCTCGCCGGGCCAGCCGCTGACGATCGAGGACCCCGAGGTTGGCGACACGCTGCGCGTGGTGCCGCTGTTCACGCCGGGCGAGGGCGTGCAGATGGAACGGCGCTACACCGAGTTCAATGTCCTCGCTTCCGCGCAGGGCATCGCGGTGGAGCCGCGTGCCGACGGGATCAACGTCCGCATCTCCGCGGCCGGCGCGGTCATCGAGAAGCAGGGCGGCCTGTTCATCACCCCGGACATCCAGAACCTCGCGCGCCAGAAGGCGCTCGGCGAGCCGAGCGTGCTGTCCCGCCTGCTCGACGTGCAGGAATGGGAGCGCGGCGGGCTGGAGAGCTACTACGCGACGCGCCAGGACCTGATGGAGCGGATCTCACAGGCATCGCCGGAGCGGCGCGGCCAGGGCCGGCTGGAGCTGGCCCGCTATTTCTTCGCCAACGGCTTCGCCGCCGAGGCGCTGGCGGTGATGCGCGTGATCGAGGAGGAGACGCCGACCCTCGCCGAGGACCCCTCGTTCCGGCTGATGCGCGCCGCTTCGAACTTCCTTCTCGGCCGGGCGCAGGCGGCGCTGACCGAGCTGCGCCACCCCGCGCTCGCCGACGAGGTCGAGGCCGACCTGTGGCGCGGCGCGGTCGCTGCCGAGCTCGGCGACTGGGGCGGCGCGGCGCAGAGCTTCAGCCGCAGCGTCGCGCTGCTGCCGGCCTACAACGAGCGGATCAAGCAGCACGTCGGCGCGCTGGCGGCGGAGGCGGCGCTGCGCACCCGCGCCATCCGGCGCGCGGAGCGGGTGCTCCGCGTGCTGCTCGCCGACAGGCTGCGCGGTGAATCGACCCTCGACGACCGCGGCGTGGCGCTGTACCTGCAGGGCCGCCTGCAGGAGGCGCGCGGCGATACCGACGGCGCATTGCAGACCTGGGAGAAGGTCGACGAGACCGGCGACCGGCTGGCCCGCGCCAAGGCGGCGCTGGCGCGGGTCGAGATGTTCTCGCGGACCGACCGCCTGACCCGCGACGAAACGATCCGGGCCTACGAGGACCTCCGCTTCACCTGGCGCGGCGACACCATCGAGTTCCAGCTGCTGCAGCGCCTCGGCGAACTGTACCTGGAGAAGGGCGACTACCGGAACGGCCTGCTGACGCTGAAGACCGCGGCGACCTACTTCCCGAACCACCCGGATGCGCCGCTGGTGACGCTGACGATGTCGAACGCCTTCCGCGAGCTGTTCCTGCGGGGCGTGGCGGACGGATTGCCGCCGATCACCGCCATCGCGCTGTACGACGAATTCCGCGAACTCGCGCCCGCGGGTCCTGAGGGCGACGAGATGATCCGTCGGCTCGCCGACCGGCTGGTGGGCGTCGACCTGCTCGACCGCGCGGCGCAACTGCTCGATCACCAGGTCGATTTCCGCCTGACCGGCGAGCAGAAGGCCCGCATCGGCGCCCGCCTCGCCGTGGTACGGCTGCTGGCGCAGGAGCCCGACCAGGCGCTCGCCGCGCTCGACCGCAGCGAGGTCGCCGACATTCCCGAGACGCTGGGCGAGCAGCGCCGCCACCTGCGGGCGCGGGCGCTCATCGAGGAAGGGCGCAACGCCGATGCGGCGGTCGACCTGGCCGGCGACGACACGTCCGACGGGCTGCGCCTGCTCGCCGAGGCGCAATGGCGCCAGCAGCAGTGGGCACCCGTCAGCGAGACGCTGATCCGCCTCGCCGACGCCACCGTCGACACCACCGACGGCATGGATCTGGCCGAGGTCCGCACCATCGTCAGCCTCGCGGTGTCGCTGGCGCTGTCCGACAACGAGCGGGCGTTGCGCGAGCTGCGGCGGCAATACGGAGCCGAGATGGCGCGCAGCGGTTTCCGCGACGCCTTCGAGTTGCTGTCCGGCGACATCGGCATCGGATTGGCGGATTTCCGCCGTCTTAGCGAGCGTATCCAGCTCGCCGAGAGCTTCCAGAGCTTCATGCAGACCTATCGCCAGAGGGTCCAGGAAGGACGCCTCAGCGCCATCAACTGAGGCCGGAAGAGGGCGGCGGGGCCCTCTAAAATTCCCGCTGTAACCCTAGAATTTCTCTTGCATTCGCGAAACGAATCAGCGAAATACCGCGGCTCGTTTCGCCCCCCCCATTCCCCATGCGCGAGGGAGGTCAAAATAACCATCGGTCCTCTCGGTGAGGGTGTCTCACCCTTCGATGCGGCGGATGCCTCGTTCGAGATGTTCGACGACAAGCATTCGCCGCTCCGCGGTTCCGCTCCCGAGGTCTCCGAGGAGCGCGCACCGGATTACTTCGTCCAGCGCGACGGCCAGACCTTCGCCGGCTCGCATGTGCTGCTGGACCTTTGGGATGCGACCAACCTCGACAATATGGAACTGATCGACCGGACGATGCGCGACGCCGTCGCTGCCGCCGGCGCGACGCTGCTGCACCTGCATCTGCACCACTTCACGCCGGAAGGCGGGGTGTCGGGTGTGGCGGTGCTGGCGGAGTCGCACATCAGCATCCACACCTGGCCGGAACGCTCCTTCGCCGCCCTCGACATCTTCATGTGCGGCAGCTGCGAGCCGCACAAGGCGGTGGCGGTGCTGGAGAAGACCTTCCGCCCGGGCCGGACCGTGCTCAAGGAAGAGCGGCGGGGTCTGGTGGAGTGAGCTGGTTCACGGAAACGCTGTACGACGACTGGCAGCAGCGTTTCCCGATCAGCCGAGAGGTCTTCCGCCACAAGACCGATTTCCAGGATGTGATCATCTTCGAGACGCCGCGCTTCGGGCGGGTGCTCGCGCTCGACGGCGTCGTGCAGACGACGGAGCGGGACGAGTTCATCTACCACGAGATGCTGGCGCATGTGCCCGTGTTCGGGCACGGCGCCGCCCGCAGCGTGCTGATCATCGGCGGCGGGGACGGCGGCACGCTGCGCGAGGTACTGCGCCACGACGTCGAGCGGGCGACGATGGTGGAGATCGACCCCTCGGTCATCGACCTGTGCCGGGAGCACATGCCGACGCTGTCCGACGGCGCCTTCGACGACCCGCGCGCCGAGATCGTCGTCGCCGACGGCTGCGCCTTCATGCGCGAGAGCGACCGGACCTTCGACGTCATCATGGTCGACTCGACCGACCCGCACGGGCCGGGCGAGGTGCTGTTCACCGCCGAGTTCTACGGCGACTGCCGCAAGCGGCTGAACCCCGGCGGCATCCTGGCGACGCAGAGCGGCGTGCCCTTCATGCAGCCGGAGGAATTGACCAACTCCGCCGAGCGGCTCGGCCGCCATTTCGCCGACGCCGCCTTCTACGTCGCCCCGGTGCCGGAATACGTCGGCGGCTTCATGGCCTTCGGCTTCGCGCCGGCCGGCGGGCCGCCGCAGCCGCCCGCGGCGGAGGATCTGGAGCGCCGCTTCGCGAAGGCGGGCTTCCGCACGAAGTACTATACGCCGGCGATCCACCGCGCCGCTTTCGCGCTGCCGGCCTTCGCGCTGGAGCTGATCGGCGGGCGCTGATCTCCGGGAGCTGATCTTCGGATGTCAGCTCGGCCCGGCGCCGTTGGTGAAGCTCTGCACCAGGCTGCCGGCGATCAGGAACCATCCGTCCACCAGCACGAAGAAGATCAGCTTGAACGGCAGCGAGATGATGATCGGCGGCAGCATCA
>JBBDQX010000051.1:0-9733 GCA_040905765.1 Acetobacterales bacterium | reverse complement strand
GTTCGAACTCGCGCTCGCGCCAGTGCCGCATCATCTTCGGCAGCGGAATCTTCATGGGGCACACTGCTTCGCACTTGCCGCAGAAGGTGGAAGCGTTGGGCAGGTGCCCGGCCTGGTCGACGCCGATCAGCGAAGGCGTCAGCACCGAGCCCATCGGCCCGGGATAGACCCAGCCGTAGGTGTGCCCGCCGACCGCCGCGTAGACCGGGCAGTGGTTCATGCAGGCGGCGCAGCGGATGCAGCGCAGCATGTCCTGAAACTCGGTGCCGAGCATCGAGCTGCGGCCGTTGTCGAGCAGGACGACGTGGTATTCCTCCGGGCCGTCCGGATCGGCAGCGCGGCGCGGACCGGTGGAGAAGGTGGTATAGGTGGAGAAGTCCTGCCCCGTCGCCGAGCGCGCCAGCAGGCGCAGCACGGTCATCGCGTCCTCCAGCGTCGGCACGATCTTCTCCAGGCTGGCGAGCGCGATGTGCACCCGCGGCAGCGTCTGTGTCAGGTCGCCGTTGCCCTCGTTGGTGACGATCACCGAGCTGCCGGTCTCGACGATCAGCAGGTTGGCGCCGGTGATGCCGACGTCGGCCGACAGGAACTGCCCGCGCAGCACGTCGCGCGCCTCGTCGACCAGCTCCTTGCGCTCGGTCAGCAGCCGCGTCTTGCCGTAGACCGCGTGGTGTTCGAGGAAGCTCTGCGCCCACTGCTCCTTGTTGAGGTGGAAAGCCGGGGCGATGATGTGGCTCGGCGGCTCCTTGCGAAGCTGGATGATGTACTCGCCGAGATCGGTCTCGATCGGCTGCACGCCGTGCTTCTCGAGGTGCTCGTTGACCCCGATCTCCTCGCCGATCATCGACTTGCCCTTGGTCACGGTGCGCGCGCGCGCCTTGCGGCAGATGTCGAGCACGACGGTGCGGGCCTCGGCCGCGTCGGCGCACCAGTGCACCTTGCCGCCGGCCGCCGTCACGTTCTTCTCGAACAGTTCGAGATAGTAGTCGAGGTGCGCCAGGGTGTGGTTCTTGATGTCGCGGCCGACGTCGCGCAGCGACTCGAACTCGGGCAGGCCGGCCACCGCCTTCGCCCGCTTCATCTGGAACTGCGACTTGGCGCGCGCCAGCGCGCGCTGCAGGTCGGCGTTGTCGAGCGCCTGCGTCGCGGTGGCCTTGAATTCCGAACTGGTCGGCTGCATCGGCGCCCTCCTCAGGCCGCCCCGGCAATCGGCGGTTCGCCGGTCTCGCCGGCCAGCACCTCGGCGACATGGCGGACCTGTACGCCCGAGCCGACGCGCTTCAGCTTGCCGGCGATGTTCATCAGGCAGCCGAGGTCGCCCGCCAGCACCGTCCCGGCGCCGGTATCCGCGATGTCGTCGGCCTTGTTGGCGACCATGCGGTTCGAGATATCCGGATACTTCACGCAAAACATGCCGCCGAAGCCGCAGCAGACCTCGGCGTCGGGCAGTTCCTTGAGTTCGAGCCCCGCCACGGAATCGAGCAGCGCGCGCGGCTGCGCCTTGACCCCGAGCTCACGCAGGCCGGAGCAGGAGTCATGGTAGGTGACGTCGCCGGAGAAGCGCGCGCCGGTGTCCTTCAGGCCGCGCACGTCGACCAGGAACGCCATCAGTTCCCAGGTGCGCGCGGCCAGTTCTTCCGCCTCGGCCTTCATCGCCGGATCGTCGGCGAACAGCTCGGGATAGTGCCGGCTGATCATGCCGGCGCAGGATCCCGAGGGCGCGACCACGTAGTCGTAGCCCTTGAACGCCCTGATCACGCCGCGCGCCACCTTGCGGGTGCCGGACCGGTCGCCGGAGTTGTAAGCCGGCTGGCCGCAGCAGGTCTGTGCCGTCGGCACCTCGACACGACAACCCGCCATCTCCAGCAGCTTCACCGACGCGAAGCCGACGCTGGGACGGAACATGTCGACGAGGCAGGTGACGAACAGGCCGACGGTGGGAAGGTCTTTTGTCATTGCTTGGTCTTAGCTGACGCCACCGTGGTTGGAAAGGGCCCGGGCCGGGGCTCAGAACCGCAGCGAGAGGCCGCCGAGACGGAGGGTTTCGCGGTCCGGCCGGGCAGCCATACGACGTTCCGCCACCGCTTTCGGCAGCAGCAGCCAGTAGCGTCCGGAGCTCTTCATCCTGCCGGCGCGTTCCTCGGCGTCGTCGCCCGCGCCCCAGAACACGTCGCCGCGCACGGGGCCGCGAATCGCGCCGCCGGTATCCTGCGCCACCATAAGGCGGCGCAGCCGCACCTGCGGATCGAGCGGATCGTTCGCGTCCAGCCATACGGGGGCCCCCAGCGGCATGAACGTCCGGTCCACCGCGAGGCTGTGGCCCGGCGTCAGCGGCACCCCGAGCGCGCCGACCGGGCCGTCGCCCTCCAGCTTGCGGAAGAAGATGAAGGAGGGATTGCCGGCCATCACCGAGCGACCCTCCTCGGGATTGGCCCGGAGCCAGGCACGGATCGTCTGCAGCGAGACGTCATCCTTGTCGAGCGCTCCTTGCGCCACCAGCGTGCGGCCGATGGCGACATAGGGATGGCCGTTGTGCCCGTCATAACTGACCCGCAAACGGCCGCCTTCTTCCAGGGCTATCTGCCCCGAACCCTGGATGTGCAGGAAGAACACCGCCACCGGGTCCTCGACCCAGGCAAGTTCCAGCCCGCGGCCGCGCAGCGCGCCGGCGTCGATCTCGGCGCGGGTCGCATAGGGCTGGAGCCGCCCGTCGACCACCTTGCCGGCGATCCGCTCACCCCTCAGGGACTCGCGGAACCTGCCGAGGTCGACCAGCACGAGTTCCTCCGGGCGCCGGTAGACCGGCACCGTGTGCCTCGCGTCCCTTCGTAGCGTCCCGTGGAGAAGCGGTTCGTAGTAGCCCGTGAATAATCCTTCGGCCTGGCCCTCCGCAGTCGCCGAGAAGGGTGCGAACCACGTCTCGAAATAGCGCCGGGCCGCCGCATCGTCGCCCGCAGGGACCGCATCCGCCGCCGCGCAGGCCGGCGCCCAGTCGGCCACGGTCCCGGCCATGCCGTCCGGGCCGACCTGGCGGGCCGACGGCAGGGTGGCGAAGCGGCGGCAGGTTCGCTGCAGCGCGAGGACGGCGCCGGCCTGTCCGCCGGCCTCCCAGCCGCGCAGGTCATCGAATGCCGCAGGAGCCAGTTTCAGCGACGTCGGCGTCTCCGTCGGCGTCTCGGGGGCGCATGCGGCCGCCCCCGCCAGTATGGCAGCGACGATCAGCCTGATCGTGGTGCGCACCTGTCGCCGGTCAGCCGCTTTCGGTGACCACGAGCGTCCAGGTCGGATCGTCGCTCGCGGTGTCGCGCGTGAAGGTCCACTGATCGACGATTTCGCTCGGGTCGTCCGCGTCGCCTTCGACCACGGTGCCCTGGGCGTCGCGGACGACGTTGATCTGGTCGCTGACGAACTCGATCGTGACGAAGGCGTTGCGTCCCTTCATCTCGGCGCCGGCGATGGCGGCCTTGTGAAGGGCGACCAGCCGGTGTTCCATCGTCTTCCCCGCCTCCTCGCGCGCGTCAATGGCGTCTATAAAGGCGGTCAGCACGTCGTCGCCGACGAGTTGGTTGAGCGTTTCCCGGTCGCCGGAAGCGAAGGCGGAGATGACCATTTCGAAAGCGCTCTTCGCGCCCTCGACGAATTCCTGCGGATCGAAGGCAGGGGCAGCCAGCTTGATCTGCGTCAGGCCGGCGGTGACATCCGCCGGGGCGCCGGGACCCGCAGCGCGCGACATCTGCCGCTCCACCTCCTGGCGGTCCTGCGGCTCCTGCGCCTCGGCCTGGGGCTGTTTGGACTGGCCCACCCCGCGGCGGCGCATATGGCCCTCCGCGTGCTGCTGCTCGTGCCCGGTGCGCCGGCCCAGCACGCTGCGCAGCCGCAGCACCAGAAAGGCCGCGACCATGGCGAAGAATATGATGTCCAGAAACTGAAAGCCGCCGCTCATTTACCAACTCGTCCCTTGCGTCAGGGCCAGCCGCGTAAGGCCGGCCGGGGCGCATCTTCCGTTGCGGCCGACAAATACCACCTCAAGCGTTCAAGCGTTACAGTAAGACACATAAGCCCTAGACCGAGTCTTCTCAAGCATGGCCGTACTGCTCATTCTCGCGCTGCTTCTCGGCGTTCCCATCATCGAGATAGCGCTGTTCATCACCGTGGGCGACTGGATCGGCCTGTGGCCGACCCTCGCGCTGGTCGTGCTGACCGCCGTCGCCGGGACGGCGTTGCTGCGCCGACAGGGTCTGTCGGTGCTGCGTCGCCTGCGCATGACGCTGGACCGCAACGAACTTCCCGTGGTCGAGATGTTCGATGGCGCCTGCGTGCTGGTCGCGGGGGTGTGCCTGCTGACCCCGGGCTTTCTTACCGATACGATCGGCTTCCTGCTGTTCCTGGCGCCGGTACGCTCTCTGATAGCGGCCGGGCTCCTGCGCTGGGCGGTGTCCCGCGCGGACGTCAGGGTGTACCGGAGCAGGCCGGGCGGCGGGCCTGGTCCGGGCGGCGGTCCGGAGCGCGGCCCCGGCGCCGGCGGGGCTACAGGGCGGTCGCCCGGTGGGCCGGTGATCGAAGGGGAATACCGCGACGTTACGGGCAAGGGGGACCGCGAGCGGTGATCCTCGTCCGTCACTGCCAGTCGGAGTTTAACGCCGCGTTCAGCCGCACGCGCGTAGACCCCGGCATCGCCGACCCGGGACTGACGCGCGAGGGGAGGATGCAGGCAGCGGGCCTCGGCCAGAGCCTCGCCGGCAAGGGGATCGACCGGATCGTCACCAGCCCCTACCGGCGTGCGTTGCAGACGGCCGGGACGATCGCCGCGGCACTGGAGGTGCCGGTCGAGATAAATCCGCTGGTGCGCGAACGTGCCGCGTTCGTGTGCGACATCGGCACGCCGGCGTCGGAACTGGCGCGCGACTGGCCGGCCTACGACTTCAGCCACATCGAGGAAATCTGGTGGCCGGCGCTGGAGGAGAGCGAACACGAGGTGCAGGATCGCGCCCGCCTGTTCTGCGGCGAGATCGTCGCCGCTGGGGTATGGGAGAGCATGCTGGTCGTGTCGCACTGGGGCTTCATCCGCCAGCTCACCGGCCAGCGGGTCGAGAACGGCGCGGTGCTGCGGTTCGACCCCCGGGCGCTCGCAGTTGTTCCCGATATCCATCCGTGATAGGCGTCCCGCCCTGCCGCGCAAATCAGAGGATCAGCCGATGGCCGAAGAGTCCGGACAGCCTGCAGCCAACGGCGAGCAGGGGCCGCCCCTCGTCGTCAATGCGCAGTACATCAAGGACCTGTCCTTCGAGGTGCCCGGCGCGCCGCAGATGTATGCCCACCTGGACGAGGCACCCTCGGTCGCCGTCAACGTCGACGTCGAGGCACGGCCGATCGCCGAGAGCAGCTACGAGGTCATCCTGCAGATCGGCGCCGAGGGCACGTTCAAGGGCGAAAGGGCATTCGTCGTCGAGTTGTCCTATGGCGGCGTGTTTACGCTCAGCGGCATCCCGCAGGACCGCATCCAGCCGTTGATCCTGATCGAGTGCCCGCGCCTCCTGTTTCCGTTCGCGCGCAACATCGTCGCCGACATGACGCGCGACGGCGGTTTTCCGCCGCTGATGATCGCGCCGATCGACTTCGTCGCGCTCTATCTGCAGAAGTACGGCAACCCGCAGGACCTCGCCGGCGGCAACGGGGAAACCGGAACCGCCTGACCGCCCGTCAGGCGTCCTGGCCAGGGCCTTCGCTACCCCACAGTGCCTTGTCGCCGAGCTGCGCGACCAGTCCGGCGTGGGCGGCCAGTTCTTCCGGCGTCGGCGCATGCGGCCGCGGTTCGCGGTACGGCCTGTCCGGGCCGCCCGCCGAGCCGGCCGGGGATGCGATGTTGCGCGTGGCCGTCAGGTCGAAGCCCCGCTGCGCTCCGCCCACCAGTTCCAGATAGACCCGCGCCAGCAGCCTGGCGTCGACCAGCGCGTTGTGCTTCTCGCGCTCGGCCAGGTCGATCTCGAATCGCTTGCACAGCGCATCCAGGCTGGCCGGGGCCCCCGGAAACTTCTGTCGGGCGATCGCCAGCGTGTCGACGGCGCGGTTAGACGGGATCGCCGGTCGGCCGCAAAGCCCGAACTCGCAGTTGATGAAGCGCATGTCGAACACCGCGTTGTGGATCACCAGCGGCGAATCGCCGATGAACTCCACGAACGCGTCGACCGTGGCGGCGAACACGGGCTCGGAGGCCAGCCGCTCGTTGGAGATGCCATGCACCGCCACCGCCTCCGCCGGCACGTCGCGCTCGGGATTGATCAGCTGGTGATAGACCGCCCCGGTGGGCAGCTGATCGATCAGCTCGACGCAGGCGATCTCAATGATGCGGTCGCCTCCGTCCGGGTCCAGGCCGGTGGTCTCGGTATCGAGGACGACCTCGCGCATCGCTATTCTTCCTTGCGCAACAGCAGTGAGACGATGGCCCGCAGCCGGCGGCGCGTATCGCCGTAACCGAGCCCGGTCGGCACCACGAAATCGGCGCGGCGCCGCTTCTCGGCGTCCGGCGTCTGGCGCGCCAGCACCTGGCGGAACCGCTCCTCCGTCATGCCGGGACGACGCATCACGCGCTGACGCTGCAGGAAGCGCGGCGCGCTGACGACGATGACGCTGTCGCATCGGCGGTTGCCGCCGGTCTCGAACAACAGCGGGATGTCAAGCACCACGGCAGGCAGGCGCATCCTCCGCGCCGTCGCAATGAACTGGCGCTCGCGCCGGCGCACCAGCGGATGCAGGATCGATTCCAGGCGCCTGAGCGCCCCCGTGTCGCCGAACACATGGCTGCCGAGCGCCTTGCGGTCGATGAGTTGCCGCCCGCCCGATTCCGCCGTGACGCCGGGGAAACTCGTCGCGATCGGCGCAACCGCCTCGCCCCCGGGTGCCATCAGGGCATGCACCGCCGCGTCGGCGTCGAATACCGGCAGGCCCATGCCGGCCAGCATGGCCGCGGCGGTCGACTTTCCGGTGCCGATCGATCCGGTCAGGCCCACCACCATCATCGCGCGGCCATCAAATCGGCCGCCACGAAGCTCCGCAGCTCGTCGTCGACCACCGGATCGCCGCCGAACCAGGAGGCGAAGCCCGGCCGGGCCTGATGCAGCAGCATGCCGAGGCCGTCGACGGCCGCCAGCCCGCACGCCCGGGCGGCGGCGAGAAGCGGTGTCTCCAGCGGCACGTAGACGATGTCGCACACGGTCGCGCGAGAGGGCAGTCGCGCGATGTCGATGTCGAGCGGCACCTTCCCTTCCAGCCCGAGGCTCGTCGCATTCACAAGCAGCGAGGCGTCCTCGAGCGCCGCCATGCGCTCTTCCCACGCGACCACCTCGACGCCGCCGAGCTCATGGGCCACGGCCTCCGCACGCCCGCGCGTCCGATTGGCCAGGCGCAGCGTCGGCACGCCGGCATCCGACAGCGCCGCGAGGATCGCCCGGCTGGCGCCGCCGGCGCCGAGCACCACGGCGGGACCGGCGGCCGCATGCCACCCCGGTGCCTGCTGCCGCAGGCTCTCGATGAAGCCGTAGCCGTCGGTGTTGCGAGCAACGATGCGCCCGTCGGGCCCGAAGACGAGGGTGTTGGCCGCGCCCACGCGGCGCGCGAAAGAATCCGCCTCGTCGGCCAGCGCCAGGGCGGCGGCCTTGTGCGGCACCGTCACGTTGGCGCCGGCGAAGCAGAGCGCCGCCACCGCGCGCACCGCGCGGTCGAAGTCCTGCGCGCGCACCGGCAGCGGCAGGTACGCACCGTCGATGCCGTGCTTCCACAGCCAGTAGCCGTGCAACCGCGGCGAACGCGAATGCGCGACGGGCCAGCCAAGTACGCCGGCGAGGCGGGTCCGTCCGGTCAGGGTGCGGGGTGGTTCGGTCACGCCGGCAGAATACCCGTCAGCCGCAGATGGTCCAGCAGCGGCAAGAGCGGCATGCCGAGAATGGTGAACCAGTCACCGTCCACACGATCGAACAGGTGGCTGCCGAGGCCTTCCAGTTCGTAACCGCCGACCGTCGCCAGGGCGCGGTCGCCCATGGCATCGAGGTAAAGGTCGGCGAAGCCGTCGCTGAACGGCCGCATGCGCAGCCGCGCCTCCGAGACATGGTGCCAGACCGCCGAGCCATCGCGGACCACGCATACCCCGGAGACGAGCGTATGCGTCTTGCCCCGCAGCGACAGCAGCTGTGCCCGTGCATGGTCGCGGTCGGGCGGCTTGGCGAACCATATGCCGTTGCAGTCGAGGATCTGGTCGGCGCCGATTATCGGCACGCGGGCGGCTTCGGACCCGAGCTGGCTCGCGGCACGCACCGCCTTGTGCTCGGCAAGGGTCGCCGCCGCTTCCGCGGCGCTGGCGCGGTCGGCGGCCAGCGCCCGGCGGATCTCCTCTTCGTCCACTGCAACGGGTCGGCAGCGCACGTCGAGCCCCGCCGCCTCGAGCATCTCTCGCCTTGCGGCGCTCGCGGATGCAAGGATGACCGGTCGGGTGGACAGGACGGTCATCGATTTTTCCATGCACAGGCCGCAGTGGATTGAATCGTCGGTGCCGGGCATAAGCGACGGGTTACCCCCCGACCCGCGGAATCCATGCGCCCTGACCGGGAATCCGCGGACAGGGTCCACGGCGCCCTTGCCGACGCCGGCCGATATCGGGGACAGGCGGGACAACGTCCCACCCACCTCGGTCCATCCCCGGGATTGGACGCCATGCACATGCTTCCGAATGCCCGGTGTTCCGCGCCGCACGCTGCCAGGGCGACCTGCTGAGCGACTTTACTAACAGCCGATCGCGGTGGCATCCGCGTACCGTCAATTCCTGTGGATGGATCCCATGCCACCGTTGATCCCCGCTTTCCCGCGTGCAACTACAACAACAACCTAATTTATAAAGATAATAGTAATGATAGGAGGCCCTGTGCCCAACTCCGTGCCGAACGCTTCCGGCGGACCCGAGCGCCTGCTGGTCGAGGTGCTGAAGGGGGTATCGCGACTTCCGCCGCCGATATGGCTGATGCGCCAGGCGGGACGCTATCTGCCGGAATACCGGCGGGTGCGCGAGCAGGCAGGCGACTTCCTCACCCTCTGCTATACGCCCGAGCTAGCGGCCGAGGTGACGCTGCAGCCGATCCGCCGCTACGGCTTCGATGCGTCGATCGTCTTTGCCGATATCCTCGTCGTTCCGCATGCTCTTGGCAGGAAGCTGTGGTTCGTCGCCGGCGAGGGGCCGAAGCTGGAACCGCTGCGCGAGGCCGGTGCCATTCCCGCCTTCGATGCGGAAACCTTTGCCCGTCACACGGCACCGGTGATGGAGACCCTCCGCATCCTGCGCCGTGAACTGCCGCGAGAGACCGCGCTGATCGGTTTCGCCGGTGCGCCCTGGACGGTGGCGACCTACATGGTGGAGGGCGGCAGCAGCCGTGATTTCGCCACCAGCAAGCGTTGGGCGCTGGCCGATCCGGAGGGGTTCGGCCGTCTGATCGACGTGCTGGTCGAGTCCACCGTGGAATATCTCTCCGCCCAGGTGGAGGCCGGGGCGGAAGTGCTACAGCTTTTCGACAGCTGGGCCGGTGCGCTGCCGGAAACCAACGATGCCAGTTGCGTGTGCGCCGCGGCGGCCTCGGTGTGTGCTTTGGCCAGGGCCGCCTGCGCCTTGTCGACTTCTTCCCGCGCCCCGGAAAGCGACTCTTGCTGGACGAATGGCTTCATGCCCGGGTGGTACGCGGTGAGCGGCAGCGGC
>JBBDQX010000050.1:0-9829 GCA_040905765.1 Acetobacterales bacterium | reverse complement strand
AGGAACTGGAAGAGGCCGCCAAGCTCTATATCCTGCTGCGCGGTGGCAATCCCCGCCTGCTCGACGCCGGGCAGGTGGCGGAACTGCGCCGCGTGTTCGGCTGATAGGAGACGCCATGTTCGCCATAACCGTCGAGTTCGAGGTCCATCCGGACTATGTCGCCGAGTTCCGGCACGCCGTGCTCGAGCAGGCGAGGAACTCACTGGCGCGGGAGAAGCAGTGCCTGATGTTCGAGGTCTGCCACTCCCTCGAATTCGACCGGCGATTCTTCCTCTACGAGATATACAGTTCGACGGAAGCCTTCGACGCACACAAGGAAACCAGGCACTACGCGCAGTTCACCGAGCAGGTGACGCCGATGGTGGAAAAGAAGACCGTGCATCGCTGGTATCCGGAACATAGCGCCACGAAGGAATAGCCGCCGCAGTGCGGAAGGAGGAGCCATGAGCGAACGCGCCACCGTCGCCACGCATGGCGTGGGCCGGCAGTTGGGAATGCTGGCGGAGGCGCTGGTCGACTCCGGCTGCCGGGTCGTCGAGTTCGCGCCCGGCAGCGAGGCGGAGATCGTTCTCGTCGGCGCCGGGCCGAAGGTCGCCTTCGAGGGACGGCCGCTGGTCGACCTGACGGACAACGAGCCGGCGCTGGAGCCCGGAGTCGGGGTCTGCGACGCGGCACTCGTGGAGCATTTTCCGGAACACGGCCGGCGCGTGCTTTCCTTGCTTGTCGGCGGCGATGACAGCGAGTTCCGGCGGGTCGAGTCGGTTTGCTCCGGTGCAGTGCGTGCGGTCCTGCATGCCGGCACCTTCGGCGCGGCGCACAAGAGTCGCGCATTGATCCACACCATGTACCTGACGCTGAAGAACGCGGCCGAGGAGATCGTGGCGGTGGCCCGGGAGCACGATATCGGCGCGGCGGAGATCCTCGGCATCATCAACAAGAGCAGCGGCGAAAGCCTCGCGTCGCAGGCGCTGTACCGGATGGCGACCGAGCCGGCCGGGGGCAATGCCGGCATCCACGGCGAGATCGAGGCCGCGATGATCTCGGACCTGCGCAATGCGCTCGATCTCGCCTCCGAGTCCGGAATGTCGGGATTGTTCGCGCGGCGGGTCTACGACCGGCTCGAGATCAAGGGGAGGAAGTCGCTGTGAAGGCTCTTGGCTTCATCGGCCTCGGTGCCATGGGTGCGCGAATGGCGCGCAACCTGGTAAGGGCGGGTCACCCGCTGGCGGTGCATGACGTCAACGGAGAGGCCGTGGCGCGCGCCGAGCAGGACGGCGCCGTCGGCAAGGCCAGTGCGGCGGACGTCGCGCGCGCCGCCGAAGTGATCCTGATCTGCGTCCCGAAGTCCGATCACGTCGAGCAGGTGTTCTACGGCGAGGGCGGAATCCGCGAGGCGCTGGACGACGGCAAGCGCCGCATCATCATCGACTGCAGTTCGTCGAAGGCAGCGACCTCGCGGCGGATCGGCGCCGAGATGCGCGCACTCGGCGGGGACTTCCTCGATGCGCCCGTCAGCGGCGGTATCGCGCGGGCGGAAACCGGCGAGCTGGCGATCATCGTCGGTGGCGATCAGGACACCTACGAGGAATGCCGCCCGGTCTTCAACGTGATCGGGGCCAACTTCTTCCGCGTCGGTGAGCTTGGCATGGGCAACCTCGCCAAGGCGCTGAACAACATCCTTTCCTGCGGCAACGTCATGATCATCGGCGAGGCCCTGCTGCTTGCGGCCAAGTCGGGACTCGATCCGCGCCGCTTCGCCGACGTGGCGGGCAAGACGCTCGGCGAAAGCTATGCCATGGAGCGGCGCGTCACCGCCGAGGTGCTGTCCGGCCGCTACGCGTCGAACTTCAAGATGGGCCTGATGTACAAGGACCTGACCTATGCGATGGAACTGGCGGCGGAGGCGCGGGTCGCGCCGCTTGTGGCCGGCTTCGCGCACGACGTCGCCGCCGCGGCCACGGCGCGTTATGGCGAGGACGCCGACTACACCCGCACGGTGAACCTTCAGGAGCTGTGGGAGACCGGCCAGAGCGCGGTGTTCGGTCCGGTTTGAGGCGGCGGCCCGGTCCCAAACCTCACCACATAGGTGCATCGATGATCCTGCGGCGCATCCTGCTTGCCTGCGCGTTGTGGCTGGCGGCGCAGGGCGGCGCCTCGGCCCAGACGCTGCGGTTTCTCGCCGCCTACGCGGACGGTGCCAGCGCACCGGTCGCCGCCGGGCTGGTGGAGATCGCCAACGAGTCGACGAGGGGCATGACCTGGAGCTTCGACCGGGTCCCCAACAGCGCCGAGGGACTGACCCGGCTCGGCGCCGGGGAGGCGGAGTTCGCGCTGGTCAACGGCCACAGCGCCTATCAGTTCTATGCCGGTGCCGGACCCTATGAGGGGGCGGCGCGCCGGGACCTGCGCAGCGTGGCTGCGCTGTTTCCATACGCCACGCACGTCCTCGTCCGCCGGGCGCTGGCGCCAGACGGGACCCTGGACGAACTGCGCAACCTGAAGGGCATGTTCAACATCGGTCGCCGCCGCAGCGACGCGTACGTGGCGGCCGAGGACCTTTTCGCGGCACTCGGCCTTGCCCCCGTGGGCGGCGGCTTCACCTTCGATCCCGAGCCGGAAGCGGTCGAGGCTCTGGTGCGGGGAAACGTGGACGGCATGCTGGCGGCGGGTGTCGTTCCGGCGGCTGCTGCATCGCAGGCCCTGCTGCGCCTGCGGAGCGACAGGCTGGTCCTGCTGGGCCTGGACGAAGAGGCGCAAGGCCGCCTCGACCGGCGACTGCCGGGCGTATGGTTCCCCGTGACCGTCGGTCCGGAAACCTATCGGGCGCTCGACCGATCGGTCGACGTGCCCGCAGTCACCCTTGCCGTCGTTACCCGCGCCAACGTGCCGGATGCGGCGGTCTCGGTCATGCTCGACGCGGTGTTCGGCGAACAGGCGCTGCTGCGCATGATCCATCCCGCCGCAGAGTCGATATCCTTCTCTACGGCGCAGCGCGGGCTGGCTGCACCGCTGCATCCGGCGGCGGCCGGCTATTATGCCGCCGCCGGTGTACCGGTATCCGAGCGGCTGAGGCCCTGAGCGCTCAGGCTTCCGTGTCCTTCAGCGCCTCGCGCGCTACCCGGAATCCCTCGACCGAGGCCGGTACGCCGGCATAGATCGCGGTGTGGATCAGCACCTCGCGAATCTCCTCCCTGGTCACGCCGTTGTTGATGGCGCCGCGTACGTGGAGCGCGAGTTCGTGGCTGCGGCCGAGCGCTGCCAGCAGCGCGATGTTCAGCATGCTGCGGGTCTTGCGGCTCAGGCCCTCGCGGGTCCAGGCAAAGCCCCAGCAGTACTCGTTCAGCAGGTCCTGGAAGTCCTGGTTGAAGTCGTCGGCCGAGGCCAGCGCCTTGTCGACGTACTCCTTTCCCAGCACCTCTTCGCGGACCTTGCGGCCGGCGTCACGCAGTTTCTGATCCATGGTTTCCTCCTCTCGCTGATCCGTCTCGCACAAACGAAAAGGGCCGGCGCATGGCCGGCCCTCCATCGTCCCGTTGCCCGGCGCTACTCCGCCGCGGCCTTGGCCTTGTTGCCGCCGTAGACGGGCATCCGCCAGTCGGCGTGGTCGTTGACCTCGCCCTTGACGATCCTGAAGTAGGTATCCCGAAGCTTGCAGGTGAATTCGCCCGGCTTGCCGGTGCCGACCGGCAGCTTGTCGATGCTGTTGATCGGGCATATCTCCCAGCCCGTGCCGCAGAAGAACGCCTCTTCGGCGGCATAGAGTTCGCTCCGGTCGATGTCGCGCTCGACAGGCTTCACGCCGAAGTATTCCTCGCAGATCTCCAGCACCGTCTTGCGGGTCACGCTCTCGAGGATGTCGTTGGTCACGCTGGGGGTCACCGGCACGCCGTCGCGCACCATGAAGAAGCACATGCCCGGCCCTTCCGAGACCTGCCCCTTCTGGTTGAGCAGGATCGCGGTGTCATAGCCGTCGCGAGTGGCCTGCAGGGCGGCCAGCCGACCGTTGTTGTAGTTGGCGTTGCACTTCACGCGCATCGGCGTCGAGGTGTCCGGGGACCGCATCCACGAGCTGACCTGCGCGGTGCAGCCGGTGGTGACGCGCTTCGGCAGCGGCCTCGGTACCACGGTGATGGCTGTGCCAACGGGTCCGCGCGCGCTGGACTCGCCGGGGCCTTCGATGTGGACGATGGTGCGGATGTGCACCGTCTCGCGGATGTCGTTGGCGCGGATCAGTTCCAGCGTGCCCTTGGTGAAGTACTCGGGGTCGTAGACCGTCTCGAAGTCCATCACCTTCTGCGAAAACATCAGCCGCTCGAGATGGGGCTCCATCTTGAACAGGTACATATCTTCCTTGTCGGGGTTCCAGTAGCCGCGGATGCCCTCGAAGACGCCGGCGCCGTACTTCGCGGCGGGCGAGAAGACATGGACGGTGGCGTCCTCCCAGGGGACCACCTTGCCGTTCTGGAAAGCGTATTTGGGATGCGACATTGTGACGTTTCCTTTTCGGAGTTTCTGCGCGGACCTGGCGGTTGCCCTTACGCCGCGCCGCGCGCGCGGCCTATCTTCTGGTGAGCGGTGCCATCTTGCGTTCGTCCGGACCGGTGTAGTGGCTAAGCGGCCGGATCAGCCGGTTATCGCCCGACTGCTCGATGATGTGCGCGCACCAGCCGGTGATCCGGGAGACGACGAAGATCGGCGTGAACAGGTCGATATCGAATCCCATCATGTAGTAGGCGGGGCCGGCAGGGAAGTCGAGATTGGGATGGATGCCGGTGCGGGTGGTGACTTCTTCCGCAAGCGCGTCGGCGATCTCGATCCACTTTTTCTGGCCCGTCACGTCGGCCATCCGTCGTTCGTATTTGGTCATCGTCGGCACGCGCGAGTCGCCTGACTTGTAGACCCTGTGGCCGAAGCCGATGACGATTTCCTTCGCGGCGAGCTTGCGGTCGACCCACGGCTTCACTTTCGCGACGGAGCCGATTTCCTTCAGGTTGTGCATCACCGCCTCGTTGGCGCCGCCGTGAAGCGGGCCCTTCAGGGAGGCAATGGCGCCGGTGACCGCGCCGTGCATGTCGGCGAGGCTCGACGTGATCGTGCGCGCTGTGAAGGTCGATGCGTTGAAGGTGTGTTCCGCGTAGAGGATCAGCGACACGTCGAACGCCTTCACCACTTCCTTCTCCGGCACCTTGCCGAAGCACATGTGGAAGAAGTTCTCGGCGAAGGAGAGGTCCTTGCGCGGACCGATGAAGGGCTTGCCCTTGCGGTGCCTGTAGTCGGCGGCGACGGCGGCCGGGATCTTGGCGAGCAGCCGCATCGCCTTGCGCCGGTTCGCCTCCAGACTACTGTCCGCGGTGTCCGGATCCTCGAGCCCCATGAAGCTGACCGCAGTACGGATGGTATCCATCGGATGCACCCGGCGCCTGGGGAACTCCTTGATAACCCGCTTCAGGCGCGGGCTCAGCGCGCGCTCCGCCCGCTCGTGCTTGCGGAAGGTCTGGAGCTGACCGCGAGTCGGGAGTTCGCCGTTGTAGAGGAGGTAGGCGACTTCCTCGAAGCAGCAGCTCTCGGCAAGGTCCTGCACCGGATAGCCGCGGTAGGTGAGGGACTGCGTCTCCGGCATCACCTTCGAGATGGCCGAGTCGTCGACGTAGATGCCGGCGAGACCCCTGTGAATTTCCGGGCTGTTGCTGCCGGATCTTGCCATCGCGCTATTCTCCTCGATTCTAGAAGATGCCCGTCATCGTATTGCCCTCGATCACGCCCCGGGCCGCAGTGACATTCAGGCCCGACAGCTCCGACGGCTTCAGCTTCGGCAGGCGCTGCACGGTCTCGAGGAAGCGCGCGCTCTCGTCCGGCGCTATCAGCCCCTCGGTCAGTGTCTCGAACTTGCGGATGTAGTCGTCCCGCCCGAAGGGGCGCGCGCCGTTGGAATGCGCATTGGCGACCGCCAGTTCGTCGCCGATCGTCTCACCGCCGGCGAACGTGATCTCGACGCGGCCGCCGAAGGCGAGCTTGTCCGGATCGGTCTGATGATAGCGCTCGGTCCAGACCGGATCCTCGGCGGTCTCTATGCGGTGCCAGAGCCGCACCGTGTCCGCCCGGCCCGCACGTTCCGGCGTGTAGCTTTCGACGTGGTGCCAGGCCCCGTCCTGCAGTGCTACGGCGAAGATGTACATGATCGAATGGTCGAGCGTTTCGCGACTGGCCCCGGGATCCATCTTCTGCGGGTCGTTGGCGCCTGTGCCGATGACGTAGTGGGTGTGGTGGCTGGTGTGGATGACGATGCGCTCGACCTTGTCGCTGCCGCCGCGCTTGTCGACCTCCGGCTTCATGCGGAAGGCGAGGTCGATCAGCGCCTGGGCCTGGTACTCGGCCGAGTGCTCTTTGGTATAGGAGTCGTGGATGGCGCGTTTCGGCTCGCCGGGCACGGGCAGCGCTACCCGGTACATTGCCTCCGGTCCGTCCAGGATCCAGGCGATGACGCTGTCCTCGCCCTCGTAGATCGGAGAAGGGGCGCCTTCGCCACGCATGCAGCGGTCGACCGCCTCGATGGCCAGTTTGCCGGCATGGGCGGGAGCGAAGGCCTTCCAGCTCGAGATCTCGCCCTTGCGCGACTGACGCGTGCTGACGCAGGTGTGCAGCGCCTGCTGCACCGACTGGAAAACGGTCTCGGTCGACAGGCCGAGCAGGGTGCCGATGCCGGCGGCCGCGGACGGCCCGAGGTGAGCGATGTGGTCGATCTTGTGCTTGTGCAGGCAGATCGCCTTCACGAGGTCGATCTGCACCTCGTAGCCGGTGACGATGCCGCGCAGCAGTTCGGCGCCGCTGCGTCCGGCCTGCTGTGCCACGGCGAGTATCGGCGGGATGTTGTCGCCCGGGTGTGAGTAGTCAGCGGCGAGGAAGGTGTCGTGGAAGTCGAGTTCGCGCACCGCCGTACCATTGGCCCATGCGGCCCACTCGCAACACACCGTGCGGTCGGCGGGCAGGCCGAACAGCGTGGCGCCGCCCGTGCGCGGATGGGCCTCCGCCATCGCGCGGGCGCTCATCACCGGATGGCGGTTGAGCGAGGCGACCGCCACCGACGCGTTGTCGATGATCCGGTTGACCACCATGTCCGCGACCGCATCCTCCACCGGCGCATCGTCGGTGGCGACCTCCGCGATCTTCCAGGCGAGCTGGTCCTCGCGTGCGAGGTCGGATTTGGAAGGGTGGACCCGTACTTCGTGTGTTTTCATGGCGCGTTTACCGGCCCCCGATTGCCGATCTATGGTGGTTGTCCGTCTTTGCGGCGCATGCCGGAATTCTCCTGTTTAAGACGCGCCATGCGCCGAGTCCACAACCCGCCGCCGGGAGATTGCATCCGTGACTCCAGACCAGCCCGTCGACCTCGTCCTGCTCGGCAACCCGGTCTTCGCCGACCGCGTGGTGGAGAACGGCTGGCTGGCTGTGCGCGGCGCCAAGGTCGTCGCGACCGGATCCGGAGAGCCTCCGCAGGCTGCCAGCACGCTGGACTATGCCGGCAAGTGGCTGCTGCCGGGCTGCGTCGACGGCCATACCCATGCGGCGGCGGTGCAAGGCTGGGACGGCATCGAGTCGATGACCCGCGCCGCCGCCACCGGCGGCACCACTACCTGCGTCGACATGCCCTACGACGTGCCGGCCATGGTGCAGACCGCCGACCTGCTGCGCGAGAAGGCGGCGAAGGTCGAGGCGCTGGCGCATGTCGACATGGCGCTGTACGGCACCATGAGGAAGGACGGCGGGCTCGGCGACCTCGAAGGCGTGATCGAGGCTGGCGCCTGTGCGCTCAAGTTCTCCACCTACGAGAACAGCCCGACGCGGTTTCCGCGCATCGCCCACGACGTGATGCGCGAAGCCTTCGCCATTGCCGCACGGCACGACATTCCCGTCTCGATCCATAACGAGGATCAGGAACTGATCGACGCTCTCATCGCGCGCTTCGTGGCTGAGGGAAAGATCGGCGCGGAATGGCACGAGCCGAGCCGGCCGCCGCTATCGGAGCTGCTGGCGAACCTGGAGGTGTTCGAGATCGGCGCGGAGGCAGGAGCGCGTGTGCATCTGGCCCATGCGACGCTGGCGCGCAGCTTCGACCAGGCGGCGGGATATCGCGCGCGGGGCGAGCGCATGTCGGCCGAGACCTGCGTCCACTACCTGATCCTCTCCAACGAGAACATGATCGCCGCTGGCGCAAAGATGAAAGTGAACCCGCCGATCCGGCCGGCGGCGGAGAAGGAGGCTCTGTGGCGCAGCCTGCTCGACGGCCGCATCGCCTTCGTCAGCAGCGATCACGCGCCATGGCCGTTGGAGCGCAAGCAGGCACCGGTGATCTTCGACAATCCGTCAGGCGCGCGCGGCATCGACACGCTGCTGACAGCCTTCCACGACGAGGCGGTATCCCGCCGCGGCCATCCGGTGACGCTGGTCGCCAGGTATCTTTCGGAGGCGCCGGCGCGCCACTTCGGTCTGTGGCCGCGAAAGGGCGGCCTGCATGACGGCGCCGATGCCGACGTCGCAGTGGTCGACCCGACAGCGGTGTGGACGTTCGACGAGTCGATGATCGACGACTGGCTGAAGTGGAGCGTATTCCACGGCAGGCAGTTCACTGGGAAGGTGGCCGCCACGTTCGTGCGTGGACAGATGGTCTACGACGGGAAGACGGTGGTCGGGCCGAAGGGGCACGGCAGTTTCATCCCGCCGGTGGGCGGATAGGCGGAAGGAGACGGTCATGGCACGCAGGATCACGGTCGCCGCCGCGCAGATGGGCGGCATTCAGCGCGACGAAAGCCGGGCGCGGGTTGTCGAGCGTATGCTGGAGTTGTTGCGCGGCGCGCACCGCCGCGGCGCGACGCTGGTGGTGTTTCCGGAACTGGCACTGACGACGTTCTTCCCCCGTTACAACTTGGACGACCCGGCCGAGATCGACCGCTGGTTCGAGAAGGAGGTGCCATCGGTCGAAACGAAGCCGCTGTTCGACGAGGCCAGGCGACTGGGTGTCGGCTTCCATCTCGGCTACGCCGAACTCACGCCCGAGGGGCGGCATTTCAACACCGCCATCCTGGTCGAGCCGTCGGGCGAGATCGTCGGCAAGTACCGCAAGATCCACCTGCCGGGTCATGCCGAGTACGACGCGAGCCGCGTCGCCCAGCATCTGGAGAAGAAGTACTTCGAGGTCGGAGATCTCGGCTTCAACGTTTTCGGCGCTTACGGCGGCGTGTTCGGCATGATGATCTGCAACGACCGGCGCTGGCCGGAGGCGTGGCGCGTGCTTGGCCTCCAGGGCGTGGAAATGGTTCTGCTCGGCTACAACACGCCGTCCGTGAACACCTCCGGCGCGGGATTCGAGGATCCGTACCTGCGCACATACCACTCCAACCTCGCGGTACAGGCCGGCGCCTATCAGAACTCCTGCTGGGCGGTGGCCGTGGCGAAGGCCGGCGATGAAGACGGCTACGGCCTGATCGGCTCGTCCTGCATCGTCAATCCGCAGGGAGAAATCGTCGCCAAGGCCAATACGTGGGACGACGAACTCGTGGTGGCGGACTGCGACCTCGACATGACTGTGTTCGGCAAGGAGACGGTGTTCAAGTTCTCCGCGCACCGCCGGCCGGAGCACTACGGCCTGATCGTCGAACGGACCGGCGCCGAGGTGCCGCCAGACATCCGCAAGGAGGCAGCGGAGTAGTGCCGTGCACTGGTTCGCCCTCTATGGCGCCATCGTCTTCGAGGTCGCCGGCACGACCACGCTGAAATACGCCGCCGGCCTCCGGCAGGCGGGGATCTTCGGTCTTTCACTGGGTTTCTACGCGGC
>JBBDQX010000049.1:0-9903 GCA_040905765.1 Acetobacterales bacterium | reverse complement strand
GTGGCTTTCCCCCGCCTCGGGCAGCAGCCAGGCCGGCTCCAGCAGCGCGTCCCAGGGGCGGCCGGAGGCCTGGTATTCGCGGTGTGCGATCACCCGCAGCGCCGGGCCGCGGCGGTCGTTACGCTGCACCTGCACCAGCAGGCTCTCGACGTTGCCGGGGAGCTGCGCCTCGTCGCGGATGCGCTGCAGCAGGCTGAGGATCGGCACGTCGACGGCGGTGACGCCGGCGATGGCGCCTGACGGTTCCCGCACCGGGGCGGCCGCGGTGAACAGGAGCTGGCGGGTCGAGGCGTCGATCAGCGGGGGCGTCCAGATCGGCTCGCCGACGGCGGTGGCGAGGCTGTACCAGGCGCGGCGACGCGGGTCGTAGCCCTGCGGATAGCCGCCGTGGCCGGGGTAGGAGGAGTGCAGTCCGCTGGCCAGCGCGGTGTACTGGAACAGGAACAGGCCGGGCAGTGTCTCGCGCAGCGAACGATAGATCGAGGTCATCGGCACCAGGCGGGCGATGTCGTCCCGCACCGCCTCGCGGTCGACGCCGGGGGCGGTGAGGAACACCTGGTGGTCGAAGGAGACGGCCAGCGCGGCGGCGTCGGGGGCGCCCGGCAGGTAGCGCAGATGCGCCTTGGACGCCTCGGTATCGGGCGGCGCCATGCCGGCGTCGTACTGCTCGGCGAACCATACCGGCATACGCTCCTCCGGCGCCTGAGCCGGCGCCGCGAGGCGCAGCTCCGCCTCACGGCCCTGCACCCGCAGCGCGAGGTCGACCAGCAGCCTGGTGCGGTGCAGCACGCTGGCGCTGAGCGCAACGATGCGGTGCAGTTCGTCGCTCATGCGCCGCGTCGCGGAGTCGCGCGCCTGGGCGGCGAGCTCGATGCCGAGGTCCTCGGTCAGCCGCTGGTCGTGCAG
The DNA here is from genome assembly GCA_040905765.1 of Acetobacterales bacterium. Taxonomy (GTDB): domain Bacteria; phylum Pseudomonadota; class Alphaproteobacteria; order JBBDQX01; family JBBDQX01; genus JBBDQX01. The sequence goes on along the minus strand of JBBDQX010000049.1, from coordinate 8,997 downwards.
CGACAGCGAGAGCAGCGGCAGTAGCCCGATGACGAGCAGCAGGATCAGCAGCTTGTGAAAGATGCGCATCAGGACCCGACACTACCCGAGCGCACTGCCGGCGGCGAGCCCGCGGGCGCTTTTCCCCATGCGAATCAGGCCGTTCCGTGGTAGATCGGCGGGCCGCACGTCCGGTGGCACAGGGTGACGAACACCATGACCAGCTTTCCGCGGCGCGCCCCCGGGGGTGCGCATGTACGTCTTTGCATCGCCTGCATCCTGCTGCTCGGCCTGACGGCGCCGGCGGCGGCGCAGCAGCGGCAGGCGCAGGTGCCCTCGACCGCCGAGCGGATGACCGGCGCGGCCGAGAGCAGCGCCTGGGACGGTTTCGAGGGCAATATCGGCGGCGGCGTGATCCTGCGGCCCGAGTACGAGGGCGGCAGCGACTTCGAGGCCGCTCCGCTGCCCTGGGTCGACGTCACCTGGCGCAACCGGGTGTTCCTGCACACCGAGAACGGCCTCGGACTCAACCTGCGGCGGACTCGCAACGTCCAGGTCGCGGCGACGCTGAACGTCGACCTGGGGCGCCAGGAGGACGATTCCGACGACCTGCGCGGCCTCGGTGACATTGACGAAAGTTTGGAGGTCGGCGGCCTGTTCGAGCTCGTCAACGGCCACTGGCGGGTGCATGGCAGCGCGGCGCTGGGCGTCACCGACGGCCACGAGGGGGTGATCGCCGATCTCGGCTTCAAGTACGGCGCTCGCTACGGCCAGCGCAGCGTCGTCACGCTGGGACCGACGATGACGGTGGCCAGCGACCAGTACATGCAGAGCTACTTCGGCGTCGACGCGCAACAGTCGGCGCGGTCCGGCCTGCCGCAGCACGAGGCGACACTGGGCATCAAGGACTTCACGCTCGAGGGGCAGTTCACCCACTACGTGACGCCGAACTGGGCGGTCAGCGCGAAGGGCGAGGCGGTGATGCTGTTCGGCGATGCCGCCGACAGCCCGATCGTCCAGGAGGATATGTATTTCACCGCGGCGCTGGTCCTGACCTACGGATTCTAGCGGTCTGAAAGACATCGGCCGGCCGGGCCCGATTCCATTCGTGTTGGCGCAAAAAGCAGCCAGAATTCAGGCGCTTGCAGGGCGGCGCATGCGAATGGTGTGGCCACTTGCGGCTCCTGCAAACGAATCGGCCGTCGCTCGACTACACGATCCAGTTGCAGTTGTAGCGGTGTGTGGCGACAGCGGGCAATTCCCATCCCCAAACAGCCAATTCGGACCGCAACGCGATGTTCTTTGTTGCCGGGGGTTTCGGCGTTATCCGCAAGATCGCCGCAACCGTGTCCGATACGTATTGGCGGAACAGGGTTTTCGAGTCTGGCGGATTCGGGCCGCGGATTTCATGAGCTTGGCTGAGGTCTTGGTCGGCGCGACGGCGTGCACGGCGGAGACGAGGGTTGCCTGTTCTACGGGAAAATACAGGGAAATCCGCGCGGAACGGCACGAACTCTCCAGTCACTGCCGCGAAAGGCCTAGTGAACGCAGTATCTTGGCGTCGAATTCCCTGAGAGTCGGATCAGGGAAAAATAAACCTTAAGCAGGGAACGCGGCGCCGGTTTTAGGGAAACCGGGCGGATCAGGCGGCTGCGGCTCCTTATGCTCCCGGGATGCCGATCCGGGGTGTTCCGCAGCAGCGTTGCTCCGCCTCCCCTCAAGCAGCGGCAATGCCAGGTGAAGGTCGGCGGGCGAGAGATGAGAGTACTGCAGGGTGATCTGAAGATTCCGGTGTCCGAGCCATTTCTGGATGATCTGGATCGGAACGCCACTCTTGACCATCCGGGTCGCACAGGTGTGACGCAGGGCATGGATCACGAACTGCTTGTCATCGCCCAGTCCGAGGTGGCGCCGTGCCTTGTCCCACTCCGCGCGGAAGTACCAGTACTTGAACCTGAAGAGCCGATCGGTCGGCTCGAGGTCCGCCATTCTCTGTCCGAGTATCGCTCTGGTACGTTCCACGAGGGGCACGGTCCGGGGCAAGTTGGTCTTGTTGATCCAGATACTGATCTGCTGCGCGGGCAGGTCGATGTCTCTTGCCTGCAGGGCAATCAGCTCTCCCGCCCGCAGTCCGGTATCCACGAGCACCGCGACCGCATCCGCCACGTCTGATTTGCCCCATCCCCGAAGCGTAGCAATGAGCAGGCTCTCCTCCTCATCGCTGAGGAACCGGATGCGGCCCTGCGGACGCCGGACCCGAGGGATTTTTGGCACCGTTTCGAGCCGATCAAGCTCCGCTGCGGTATGGAGGATGCGTGAGAGGACGGACAGCTTCCGGTTTATCGTGGCGTTTTTGTTTCCTCTGTTCCTGAGGGAAGCGACCCAGGCGTCGAGCGTTTCTCTCCTGACCGCTTCGATCGGTCTGTGGGCACCGAAATATTTGAGGATGCGCACGCACTCCAATTGGCACTCATGCTCGGACGGCGTGGCGGCCCACACATGCGTGAGCGTGTAGTCGACGGCGTCCTGGACCGTCCAGTAGGTGCCTCCGGCAGCGGAGTTCTTGGTGCGCACCGGTTCGTCCCCGTGCAGCAGAGCGCTGCGCAGCTCGATCTGCTTGGCGAGGGCCGCCGAGAGGATATCAGGGTAGTCTCCCGGGCCGGAGAGGGTCGTCGTACGACGCTGGCCCCGGTAGGTAACGTCCACGAAGAGCTTGTTGTCGCCTACCGCCCGAATGCCCCGCGGCAATTCCATCATGCGTCTCCCGAGGCTGTTCGGGGGCGCGAGAGTGACGGCGGCAATGCGACGGCGATAGCAAAAAGCGACATGCACATGAGTCCCTCCCGTGGATCCGCGCCGACCATGGTTTCGGCTAGTGGTTCGACGGGTCGACCATTGCTCGTTTCTCTCGTCTAGTGAAGGACTTAGCCCCGACTCGGAAGTGGCCGCTTCGGACAATGACGGGGGCGCATGCCGTGGTCGCCAGGGCGGCGTCGGGGGGAGGTCAGCGGCCAGTGGTGGTACCGGCGTGGCGGCACCCGTTTAGCCTTTTTTGCATAAATCTCATGGAATTCATGGCTTTGACGGGCGATAAACAGGTTCAACTGGAAGATGCCTTCAGTGTGCCTGGCATCGTCCATAGGGGGAGTCGCAGGCAATAGGAGCGGGCACGTGAACGCACGCCGGTTCATCCTGGCGGTCGCAAAGAGCTATTTCTTGATGCTCGGGGTGCTGGTTCTGGGGGCGGTTCTCTGGACGCGCCTCGCCGCAGCCGCAGAGGGTCAGGCGCTCCCGGCCGGCACTTTGGACCTGCTGCCAGAGCCGTGGTTCGCCGGCGCCGCCTTGCTGGCGCTGGCACTGCTCGCGGCCATCGCCAACTGGCGCAGGCTGGTGCGCGTCAACCGGCGGCTGGAAACCAGCCTCGGCGCGCTGCACCGCGCCGAGGGCGAGATCCGCGGCCTCGCGGAGTTCGTCTCCGAGAACCCCAGCCCGGTGCTGCGCATCGATGGCGACGGGCGCATCGTCTATGCCAACCTCGCTGCGCTGGACCTGATCCCGATCCGCGCCGACAGCCGTCCGATCGATCCCGACGTCGCCGAAAGCCTTCGCCGCGCGGCGGAAGAAGGCGGCGAGGAGATCCGCTTCGACCGCGAGGGGCGGAACTGGTCATTCATCGCCATCCGCGTCCACGAGAGCGGCAACATCGACCTGTTCGGCCGCGAGGAGACGCGCGAGCGCGAGGCCGCCGTGGCCCGCCGCGAGAGCGAGGAGCGGGTGCGCCTGGCGGTCGAGGCGCTGGACGCCGGCATCTGGGACTGGGACATCCGGAGCGGCACGGTCTACCGCTCGCCCCGGCTGCTGGAGATGCTCGGTCTGCGCGCCGACTTCCCGTCGCGAATGGAACCGTGGACGGAGCTCTACCACCCCGACGACCTCGCCCATGTGGCGCAGGCGCGCGATGCGTTGCTGGCCGGCGAGAGCGACCGCATGGACCTGCTGTACCGGCTGCGCGGCGAGGATGGCGCATACCGCTGGGTGCGCAGCCATTCGCGTGTCGTGCAGTGCGAGAACGGCAAGCCGTTCCGGGTGATCGGGATGCTGACCGACGTGACCGAGCAGCGGGAAAACGAGGAGCGCCTGAAGCTGCAGGCGGCGGCGCTGCAGGCGGCCGGCACCGCGGTCATCGTCACCGACAGCAACGGCGCCATCGAGTGGGTCAACCCGGCCTATACCCGGATGTCGGGCTTCCAGCCCGAGCAGCTCCGCGGCCGCAAGCCGGCGATCTTCGAGAAGCTGTTCGGCAACGGCGACAGCGGCATGCTGCACGAGCTGATGGCCTCGGGGCGGGTCTGGCAGAGCGAGCACAGCGATCGCCGCAGCGACGGCCAGACCTACCAGGTCAAGCAGATGGTCACGCCGATCGCCGGCAAGAACGGCGAGATCACGCACTTCGTGGCGACGCTGGATGACGTCACGGCGCAGCGCGAGGCCGAGCAGCGGATCCGCCGGCTGGCGCATTTCGACGAGCTCACCGCCCTGCCGAACCGCACCCTGTTCCGCGAGCGGCTGGCAAGCGCGATCGAGCACGCCGACCGCTGGCAGAAGCCGTTCGCGCTGCTGCTGCTCGACCTGGACCACTTCAAGGACATCAACGATACCCTCGGCCACCATATCGGCGACGCCCTGCTGAAGCAGGTGGCCTCGGCCCTGAATGGCTGCCTGCGAACGCCGGACACGCTGGCCCGGCTCGGCGGCGACGAGTTTGCCGTCATCATTGCGGATCTGCGCGACGGCGACGATGCCGCCCGGCTGGCGGACCGCATTCTCGCTTCCTTCGCCGGCGCGGTGACGGTGGAAGGCAATGCCATCGATGTGACGCCGAGCATAGGCATCACCCTCTATCCGAGCGACACCGGCACGCCGGACGACCTGCTGCGCAACGCTGACCTGGCGATGTACCAGGCCAAGGCGGACGGACGGGCCCTCTACCGGTTCTACGATTCCGACCTGCAGGCGGCGGCGCTCGACCGTGCCATGCTGGCGCGCGACCTGCGCCATGCCATCGGCAGCGACGAACTGTACCTGCGCTACCAGCCGAAGGTGGACCTGGCGAGCGGGCGGATGATCGGCGCCGAGGCGCTGCTGCGCTGGCGTCATCCCGAGCAGGGCGAGGTGCCGCCGGCCCGCTTCGTGGCGGTCGCGGAGGAAACCGGTCTGATCGCGGAACTCGGCGGCTGGACGCTGCGGCATGTGTGCGCCCAACTCGCGCACTGGAAGCGGCAGGGCCTGCCGCCCGTGCCGGTGGCGGTCAACTTGTCGGGCGTGCAGCTGTCGCAGTCGGGGCTGGCGGGATTCCTCCGGTCGACGCTGGAGGAGCACGGCGTGGAGCCGGGGCTGCTCGAGGTCGAGATCACCGAGACGGTGCTGATGAAGAGCACCCAGCGGGCGATGGAGAACCTCGCTGCGCTGGACCGGCTGGGCATCCAGATCTCGCTCGACGATTTTGGCACCGGTTACTCGTCGCTCGCCTACCTGAGCCGGTTCCCGGTGCGGCGCCTGAAGGTCGACATGACCTTCGTGCAGGGCATCGGACGCAACCCGAACGACGAGGCGATCGTCAAGGCGGTGGTCGGCCTGGCGCACAACCTGAATATCCGCGCCCTGGCCGAGGGTGTGGAGACCGAGGAGCAGGCCCGCTTCCTGCGGCAGCTGCGGTGCGACGAGGTGCAGGGCTTCCTGATGAGCAGGCCGCTGCTGGAGGCGGACTTCGTCGCTTTCATGAAGCACAGCGTCGAGCCGGCGCTGACCGGCTCCTGAGCTACTCCGCCGGCGTCGTCACCCGCGCGGCCTCGCGCTCCGTCCCGGGCGCGGGGCGGCGGGCCAGCGTGGCGAAGGCGCGTCGCACCGGCAGCCAGTAGAGCTGCCAGACGCCGCAGTAGTCCTTCTCGGTGCCGTCGGCGGTGCCGAAGGAGAGTTCCTCGCGCTGCCGCGGCACGTACAGCGTGCCGAACATCCAGTCCCAGACGGCCAGGCCGAAGCCGCGGTTCATGCCGAAGTGCTTCGGATTGTCGCTGTGGTGGATCTGGTGCTGCGCCGGGCTGATGAAGATGTAGCCGAGCCGGCCGTAGCTGAGCCAGACATGGCTGTGCCGCAGGTTGCTGACGAGGTTGTAGAAGAAGACCAGGAAGTGGAGGTTGAGCACGGTCAGCAGGCCGATGTCGCGCTCGAACAGGAACAACGCGCCGCCCGACACCAGCCCGGTGAACTGGCCGGCCACCGTCGCCATGATCAGCAGGTCGACGGGATGGGCGCGGAAGCTGGTGATCGGCGTCAGCACCTCGGCCGAGTGATGGACCTTGTGGAACTCCCACAGGAACGGGATCTGGTGCTGGACGCTGTGGCCGACCCAGCGGCCGAGGTCGTAGGCGACAAAGAACACCACGCTGTAGATGACCAGCGCCCAGAGGCCGAGCTCGGCGGAGACCGGGCTGGCGCCGAACAGGGACGACAGCGCCCACTGCGTGCCCTGGGCGACGTAGAAGCCGGTCACGATCATCGGCGTGAAGATCAGCGGGAAGACGATGCCGTTGACGACATAGAAGCGGTAGTCGACGCGGGCCGAGCGATGCCACCAGATGCTCGGCGAGAACAGGTCCTTCAGATACTCGCCGAACGGCTTGCCGCTCTGCCGTCCCGCCCACAGCCCCGCGAGCAGGGCGACCACCAGCGCGGTCGCGAGGTAGGGCCAGTAGAGGAAGGACTCCTGCTGGATGAACGCCAGGAACGGTTTCGCCACGGTGCCTGCCGCGGTGCCGATCAGGACCGCGAGACCGGTCTCGTCCATGGTCATGCGTGCGGCCTCGCACCGGCGAAAACCGAAACGGAATTGACACGGATCATGGCGGCAGGCCCCCCAACGCCCAATGTCATTCATAGCATCGCCGCGCCGGCGCGTCAGCCGGACAGTGGCGCCGTCATCGGGAGGAGCCGCCCATGCTGGACATCGACAGCTGCATCGCGCTGTGCGGGCTGACCAGGGAGGAGGTGGAGGCGATCGCCGAGCACGAGCACGTGCCGGAGATCGTGGCCGCGGAACTCGGCAATTATCTCGTCTGCAGCAAGGACGGGGTGAAGCAGATCAGGGAGATGATCGTCGAGGACATCCAGCGGGCCAGCGCCGCGGGCCGCCATGCCCATGCCGGCTTGTTGAAGCTGACCCTCAAGCACTTCGTCGAGCACCACCCCGAGCTGCTGCGGAAGGGGCGGAACAGCTAGGCCGCGTCGCAAAACGCGACGCGCATCATGCAAAGGCGGCGAAAACCCCTTCGTCGTCGCGCATCATCGCATCGATGAGGTCGCCCGGGGCTGCATAGGCCTCGATCCCGCTGTCGCAATGCAGCGATGCGGGCCGGGTCGCGCGCATGCCGCGCAGCGCGGCAGGCTCTACCGCCGGCAGTTCGGCGCCAAAAAAGTCGGTTTCGATCATCACGCTGGCCATCGGCTGTCTCCAGGGGCGTTGCGGGGGGAGATACGCAACCGTCGTGCCAGAACTTCCGAAAGGGTTGCCGGTTCCACCCGCAGAGATAGAATTCCGGTATGAACGAGCCGCCGTTCCCGACTGTCCGTGCTGCGGCGGCGTCGCAGCTGCTGATTTCCGCCGGCTTGCCGAAATCCGGCTCCACCTGGCTGCACAACCTGCAGAACGCGCTCAGCGAGGCGGCGGGCTGGGGGCGCTGGCAGGAGGTGCAGCAGGCTTTCTTTCCCGAGCATGCCTGGTTTCCCTACGTCGAGGACCTGCGCCCGGTGCACCTCGTCGGACTGCTGCTGCCGGTGCTGCACGGCCGGTCCTACTGCATCAAGGTGCACTGCCCGCCGCATCCGGCGGTGCTGCGGCTGCTCGGCTCGGGGCTGGCACGCGCGACCTACATCTTCCGCGACCCGCGCGACTGCGTGCTGTCGTGCCTGGAGGCGGGCGCGCAGGCGCGTGCCGCTGGCAACCCGGCGGGCCAGGCCTTCGCCGAACTCGACAGTATGGAAAAGGCTGTCGAGTTCGTCGCGGGCTTCGCCGAGGGGGCGATGCTCTGGGCGGCGCTGCCCGGAGTGCACTTCGTTCGCTACGAATCGCTGCTGGACGCCCCGTTCGCGGAGATGCAGAAGATGCGGGCCTACCTGGGCCTCGCCGTGGAGGACGAGGCGCTGCGCGAGATCGTCGGCCGCTTCGACGGGGGGCGCGGGGTGGCGACGTTCAACAAGGGAGGAGCAGGACGCTTCCGGGCGGCCTTCTCCACGCTGGAGATAGCCCGCCTGAACGAGCGCTTCGCGCAGTTCATGCGGACGACGGGGTATCCCGACGACCCGGCCGGGTGACATCTACCTCCGGAACGGGAAGCGCGGCGGCTGTATCCACTCTCCGGTTGCCGTCACCGCGCCGCTTGTGACGTCGCTGCAACAATAAATGGCAGCATCCTGAAAACGTTCGGGAATCCGGCTTCTTTCGCTTGACCGGTCCGGCGCCTGCACCGACCATGGTCAGTGATGTCGGGGGGACAGTACCGGATTGTGGGGCAATCCGTTCGCCTCGCCGCCACGCTCGTCGTGGTGGGGATGGCGACCATCGGTGCCGTGCGCGCGGCAGACTCCGACTGCATCCAGCCGGCCGGCGACGTCAGCATTCCCGGCGTGATTCCCGCGGCGGCCGACGCGGGGACGGAGCTGAGCGGCTTCAGCAAGGTATCGCTGCGGCCGGAGAACGCGCTGCTCGGGCCCGGGGTGGACGGCTGCGGGATCGGCTGGTCCGGCTCGCCGCAGGGCAGCAAGCTGCAGTTCTCCTATGCCGAGACAGGCGCCGGCGGAGGGGCGGGGGCAGGCGGAAGGCCGCGCGCCCGAGCCGGACGCGTCGGCATGACCGCGCTCGAGAACGACAAGGCGCGCTGGCGGCTGGAAGCCGCGTTCCGCCACAACGAGAAGCCGGGCGCGCGAGCGGCCGTCGCCGGCGTCGCCTCCCGGCTGGCGCTGGCC
>JBBDQX010000048.1:0-9904 GCA_040905765.1 Acetobacterales bacterium | reverse complement strand
AGGGCCGGCTGCAGGTCGAACTGGCGGCGCTGACGTACCAGCGCAGCCGGCTGGTCCGCTCCTGGACGCATCTCGAGCGACAGCGCGGCGGCCACGGCTTCATGGGTGGCCCGGGCGAAACGCAGATCGAGGTCGACCGGCGCATGATCGACCAGCGCATCGTGCGGCTGAAACAGGAACTTGAGCAGGTGATGCGTACGCGGCGCCTGCACCGCAAGAAGCGCCGGCAGGTGCCGTATCGGATTGTCGCGCTGGTTGGCTACACCAATGCCGGCAAGTCGACGCTGTTCAACCGCCTGACTGAGTCGCATGTCGACGCGCGCGACCAGCTGTTCGCGACACTGGACCCGACCCTGCGCGGGCTACGCCTGCCGTCGGGGCGGCGGGTGATCCTTTCCGATACCGTCGGTTTCGTCTCGGAGCTGCCGACGATGCTCGTCGCCGCCTTCCGCGCCACGCTGGAGGAGGTGCTCGAGGCCGACGTGATCCTGCACGTGCGCGACCTGTCGCATCCCGATACGGACGCGCAGCGGGAGGACGTGCACGGCGTGCTGGCCGAACTCGGCCTCGAGCATGAGGTCGCCGAGGGCCTGCCGGAGGCGCTGAACAAGATCGATCTGCTCGACCCCGCCGCGCGCGATGCCGCTCCGGCCGGCGCGGCGACCAACCCCAACCAGGTAGCGGTTTCGGCGCTGACAGGCGAGGGGATGGACCGGCTGCTGTCGCTGCTGGAGGGGCGGCTGGCCCGGACGCAGGACGTGCTCGAGGTGGCGCTGCCGCACGACGACGGACGGCCGCTCGCCTGGCTTCATGCTCACGGCGAGGTGCTGGCGCGGCACGACGACCGTGACAAGGCCTATCTGACGGTGCGACTGAACCCGGCCGACAGGGCCCGGTTTGAGCGCAACTTCGACATCCCGCTCAGCCCTTCCTGGTTCGGGACGTCAGGCGAGCCGCAGGTGGTCACGGGTCAGTAGTAGCCCGCGTTCGATTTGACAGTCCGCCGGGACGCTTTCTGTGCACCGCGGCATGGTCGGCTGAGACGTCGCTCAGGAGGTGCCGCGTTCGGCGCGCTTTGCGCGCTGCCAGAGGGACTCCATACCGTCGAGTCCGGCGACGGCGAAAGTTTTTCCTTCTTTTTCAAGTGATTGTTCGACAAACCTGAATCTACGCTCGAATTTTTGGTTGGTCGAGCGGAGGGCCGATTCGGGGTCGACGCCGGCCTTGCGTGCCAGGTTCACGCCGACGAACAGCAGGTCGCCGATCTCGTCGAGCAGGCGATTCCGGTCGCCCGAAGCAAGCTCGGCTCGGATCTCGCCGATCTCTTCCTCCAGCTTGTCGAGGATATCGGCCGGTTCCTGCCAGTCGAATCCGACGCGCGAGGCGCGTGCCTGCAGCTTCAGGGCACGCGTCGCGGCGGGCAGGGCGGTGGCGATGCCGTCCAGTACGCTGTGGCGGCCGTCGCCGCCGGCAGCAGCGCGGCGTTCGTCAGCCTTCTGGGCCTCCCAGGCCTGAGTCTGCGCCGCAGCGTCGGGGGTATGGGCATCGCCGAATACATTCGGGTGACGGCGTACGAGCTTGTTGCAGATGGCTTCGGCGACGCCGTCGACACTGAACGCGCCGGCTTCCTCGGCCATGCGCGCGTGGTAGACCACCTGCAGCAGCAGGTCGCCGAGTTCATCGCGCAGCGCCTGCAGGTCGTCGCGCTCGATGGCATCCACGACCTCGTAGGCTTCCTCGATGGTGTGCGGGGCGATGCTGCGGAAATCCTGCTCCAGGTCCCACGGGCATCCATCCGCAGGATGGCGCAGCAGAGCCATGATCTCGACGAGCCGCCGGAAGGGATCGGGGTTCTGGGGGGCGTCGGCCATCGCAGTCTACCTCAGTCCGCTTGTCGCATAATATACATTATGAGAAATTCTGGATGGATCAGCTTTCTCAGTGCCTTAGGGAATCTCCAGCACCATGCCGTCATAGGCCGGTTCCACACCCGCCGGGCATGCCGCGGCGGTCGTGCGGTAGTCGACGCGATACGACATGTGGGTCAGCAGCGTCCGCCCGGGCCGCAGACGCCTGGTCCACTCGATGACCTTCTCGAGATGCGCGTGGGTCCAGTGCGGCTCCAGCCTGAAGCAGTCGACGATCCAGATGGCGGCGCCCGCTATCGCGTCGAAGGCGTCCTCCCCCATCTCTCCGACGTCCGGCGTGTAAGCCAGGCCGCCGATGCGGAAGCCTAGCGTGTGGATGGCGCCATGCTCGACCTCGAACGGCCGGATCGCGATGTTGCCGACCTGGAACGGACCGTCGATCGTGCGCTCCTCCAGGAACGGCTGGTAGTTGCCCTTGGCCGCACCGGCCCGGAAGACGTAGGCGAAGCGATGCGCGACAACCTCCAGCGTCTGCGACGCCCCGTAGGCCGGCAGCGGATCCTGCCGGCCACGGTTGATGAACCGCAGGTCGTCGATGCCGTGGACGTGGTCGGCGTGGGCGTGGGTGTAGAGGACCGCGTCGAGCCGGTCGACGCCCGCGTCGAGGAGTTGCTCGCGCAGGTCGGGCGACGTGTCGACGAGTAGCCGCGTGGACGCCGTCTCGACGATGATCGAGGCGCGCCGGCGCCGGTTGCGCGGCTCATCCGGATCGCAGTCGCCCCAGCGGCCGCCGATGGCGGGTACGCCAGTCGACGATCCGCAGCCCAGCACCGTGACGCGCATGGTCAGTCGCCCACCGCCGCCGGGAGCGAGGCCCGGGTGAACAGTCGCCGGAAGTTTTCGGTGGTCGCCTCGGCGATCCGCTCGACGGAGACGCCGCGGATGTCGGCCAGCCGCGCCGCCGTATAGGCGACGTAGGACGGCTCGTTCGGCCGGCCGCGCTTCGGCTCCGGCGCCAGATATGGTGCATCGGTCTCGACCAGCAGGCGGTCCAGCGGCAGGTCGCGGACGATGCCCCGCAGGTCCTCCAGCTTCTTGAAGGTGATGAGGCCCGAAAGCGAAATATACAGGCCAAGTTCCACCGCTTTTTCAGCCAGTTCACGCGATGTGCTGAAGCAGTGTATGAGGCCCGGAAACGACCCGGACGCCGCCTCGTCGGACAGGATGGCGATGGTATCCGGGTCGGCATCGCGGGTGTGGACGATCAGCGGCAGGCCGGTCGCCCGCGCCGCCGCGATATGGGTGCGGAAGCTGCGCTGCTGCACGTCGCGGGGGCTGTTGTCGTAGTGGTAGTCGAGCCCGGTTTCTCCCATGCCGACGATCCGCGGATGGTCCGCCATGCGGACAAGGTCCCCGACCGCGTATTCCGGCTCGTCGGCCGCATGGTGCGGATGCACCCCGTTGGCGCAGAAGATCCCCGGCTGTCCCTCGGTCAGGGCGAGGACGCGGTCGAGTTCGCTCGGCCGGGTGCAGATGGTGACCATCGCACCGACATCGGCCGCGCGGGCGCGGCTGACCACGCCGCCGAGGTCGCCGGAGAGTTCCGGATAGTCGAGGTGGCAGTGGCTGTCGACCAGCATGGTCAGCCGGCCCCTCCCTGCTCCGCCTCGACATAGCGCGGGAACACCCCGCGCGGTGCCGGCAGCGCGGTGCCCGGCTGCAGGCGGCCCGCCTCACCCGTCCATTCGAAGCCGCGGCGGTCGGCCGGCACCGCGAGCTGCTCGAGCAACGAGGCGGCGGCGTCCGGAACCACCGGCTGCATCAGCACGGCCAGCTGCCGCACCGTTTCGGCGAGGACGTAGAGCACGGTCTTCATGCGTTCCGGATCAGTCTTGCGCAGCGTCCACGGGGCCATCTCGTCGACGTAGCGGTCAGCCGCGCCGGCCACGGTCATAAACGACTCCAGTGCCCGGTGGAACGCCTGGGCGTCCATCTCCCTGCGCAGCGCCGCCAGCAGGTCGTCCGCCTGGGCAATCAACGCCTTGTCAGCGTCCAGCAGGTCGCCGGGCCGGGGTACGACGCCGTCGCAGTTCTTGGCGATCATCGACAGCGTGCGCTGCGCGAGGTTGCCAAGTCCGTTGGCCAGGTCCGCGTTGGTGCGCGACACCATCGCCGCGTGCGAGAAGTCGCCGTCATTGCCGAAAGGTACCTCGCGCAGCAGGAACCAGCGCGTCTGGTCGAGGCCGTACTCCTGCGTCAGGCCGTAGGGGTCGATGACGTTGCCGAGCGACTTCGATATCTTCTGGCCCTCGTTGGTCCACCAGCCGTGGGCGAAGACGCGCTTCGGCGGCTCCAGCCCGGCCGCCATGAGGAACGCCGGCCAGTAGACGGCATGGAAGCGCAGGATGTCCTTGCCGACCATGTGCAGGTCCGCAGGCCAGTAGCGCCGGTAATCCGCGCTGCCGGCGTCGGGATAGCCGAGCGCGGTGATGTAGTTGGTCAGCGCGTCGAGCCAGACGTACATGATGTGGTCCGGGTCGTCGGGCACCGGAACGCCCCACTTGAAGCTGGTGCGCGACACCGACAGGTCCTGCAGCCCGCCGGCGACGAAGCTCGTTACCTCGTTTCGGCGCGATGGAGGTGCGATGAAATCGGGGTTGGCCTCGTAGAACGCGAGCAGCCGGTCCTGCCAGGCCGAGAGGCGGAAGAAGTAGCTCGGCTCCTCAACCCATTCCACCGGCGCGCCGCTGGCCTGGGCGATCCTCTCGCTGTTCGGTCCGTCGGCAAGCTCGGATTCGGCGTAGAACGCCTCGTCGCGCACCGAGTACCAGCCGTTGTAGCTGCCGAGATAAATTTCGCCGCGCTCGTGCAGCGTGCGCCAGATCGCCTGGCAGGCGCGCACGTGCCGGTCCTCTGTGGTGCGGATGAAGTCGTCGTGGGAAAAATTCATCGCCTGCGCGAGGTCGCGGAAATTCCGCGATCCGCGGTCGGTGAATGACTGCGGGTCCATACCCGCGGCGATGGCGGACTTCTCCACCTTCTGGCCGTGCTCGTCGGTACCGGTCAGGAACCTGACGTCATAGCCGTCGAGGCGCTTGAAGCGCGCCAGCACGTCGCACGCCAGCGTCGTGTACATGTGCCCGATATGGGGCAGGTCGTTGACGTAATAGATCGGCGTCGTGACGTAGTAACGTGGACGATCGGTCGGCATGGTGCCGGTCTGCCTCCGGGTTTCGGCTACGGGCTACCAAGCGGTGCGATCAGGCGTTTCGGGGCGCGGCCAACCAGGAAAACGCGCTGAGAACGACCTGCTTGCGGTCGAGTTCGACGGCCTCCGCGCGGGCCGCGAGGCGGCTGATCTTTTCCCATACGGCCAGCCATTGTTCAAGGTTGGCCTCCCCCAGCAGCCGCGCCGCGACCGCGTCCTCGCCCGGCACGCTCTCCTCTCCCGCCTCGCCTACGGCGCCGCGCCGGACCAGCCGCGCCAGCCAGTCGAGCAGCAGCGCGACGAAGGTGCGGTAGGACTCCTCGCTGCCGTTGCGCGACAGGCGGTCGGCCAGCGCCTGCACCGCCGGCACGTCGAGGCGCGGCAGTGGCTGCAGCAGTTTCACGAGGTCGCGGTAGAGCTGCAGCCCCCCCTCGTCGGCCAGCCGCAGGGCGCCGCCGATGCTGCCGTGCGACAGGCGCGCCAGTGCCGCCCGCTCCCCGGCATCGAGGTCGCCGCGCCACCGTTCCAGCAGCCCTGAGACCGTGTCCTCCGGCAGCGGCGGCAGGCCGAGTCGACGGCAGCGCGAGCGGATCGTCGGCAGCAGCCGGCCGGGCGCGTGCGACACCAGCAGGATCAGCGCCCGCGCCGGCGGTTCCTCGATCGCCTTCAGCACGGCATTGGCCGCATTGCGGTTCATGTCGTCGGCGGCGTCGACGATGACGACGCGCCAGCCGCCGAGAGCGGGAGTCATCGCGAGAAAGGCCGGGATGCGCCGGACCTCGTCCACCACGATCTCGGACCGCACCCGCTTGCGCCGTTCGTCCCAGCCCCGTTCGACGACCAGCAGGTCGGGATGGGAGCCGGCGCGGACATGCCGGAATGCCGCCGCGTCCTCGTCGACATGCAGGCCCGCCGGAGCATCCCCGAACAACCCCGCACCAGCCGATCCGCCGCCGTTCAGCGCGAAACGGGCGAAGCGGAAGGCGAGCGTCGCCTTGCCGACGCCGCGCGGACCGGTCAGCATCCAGGCATGCGCCATGCGGCCGGAAGACCACGCCTCGAACAGCGTCTCCTCGGCTGCCGCATGGCCCTCCAGCAACGGATTCGCGGCCGGGGCCGGGTAGCCCGCGTCCGTCTGCTCGGCCGATGCGCTCATAACAGCTTTATAGCAAAGCGCGCGGCGACTTCGGTACGGATGCGGGCGGAAATTCTCTCGGCATCCGCGGTGGCGTCGATGAGCACGCAGCGATCCGGCTCGCACGCGGCGATATCGAGAAAGGCCTGGCGCAACTTCCGGTGCACATTGATCGGCAGGCCCTCGTAGCGGTCGCTCCCGGCGCCGGGGCGGGCTCCGGCCCGTGCCAGTCCCTCCTCGGCAGGCAGGTCGAGGATGAACGTCAGGTCCGGTGCGAAGTCGCCTACGGCAACGCGGTAGATAGCGGCCACGGTATCGACGCCGAGCCCCTGCCCCACGCCCTGGTAAGCGGTGGTCGAGTCGGCGAAGCGGTCGCTGACCACCCATCGTCCGATGGCGAGGGCCGGCCAGATCGCGCCCTCCAGATGCTCGCGCCGCGCAGCGAAGTGCAGCAGGGCCTCGGTCATCGGCGTCCAGCGCGCGGCGGCGCCGGCGACCAGCAACTGCCGTATCTCCTCGGCGGCTCCGGTGCCGCCGGGCTCGCGCGTGGCGATAACGTCCACCCCGGCGTCTCGCAGTGCCCGGCAAAGCGCGGCTACCTGTGTGCTCTTGCCAGCGCCGTCGCCGCCCTCGACGGTGATGAACCGGCCTGTGCCGGGCGCCGACGGCGACACGGTCCTACCCCGATGCGCCGAACACGAGGTAGTGCAAGGCCGCGCCGAAGCGTCCGAAGACGCCGAGCCGCTCGACGCCGTTGCCCGCCACGAGCGGGATCTCCACGGTCTCGAAGTCGGGCGCGCTCACGACCAGGCTGCCGATCCGGTCGCCGGCGACGACCGGTGCCGGAACCGGCCCTTGGTAGACGATGCGGGCCTGCATTTCGCTGCGCGACTTGCGCTTCATGGTGACGGTCAGGTCGCGCGGCACGAGCAGAGGTACGCGCGGTTCCTGCCCCAGCCAGACCTGGGCCTGGTCCACGGCCTCGCCGGTCGTGAACAGCTTGTAGTTCTTGAAGGTCCTGAAGCCCCAGTCGAGCAGCCGCTCGGACTCCTGCGAGCGCGACTTCATGCCGTCCAGGCCGTGTACGACCAGCATGAGGCGCTGGCCGTTGCGCTCGGCCGAGGCTGCGAGCCCGAATCCGGCCTCCTCGGTGTGGCCGGTCTTCAGCCCGTCTACGCCGAGGTCGCGGTACAGCAGCGGATTGCGGTTGCCCTGGCGGATATCGCTGTAGGTGAACTCGATCTCCGCGAAGTAGTGATAGTAGGCTGGAAAATCTTGGATCAGCCGCAGCGCCAGGGTCGCGAGGTCGCGCGCGGTGACGTACTGCTCCGGATCGGGCCAGCCTGAGGCATTGACGAAATGGCTGTTGGTCATGCCGATCTCGTGCGCCCGCGCGGTCATTTCGGCGGCGAAAGCCTCCTCGCTGCCGGCGAGGCCCTCCGCAACCACGATGGTGGCATCGTTGCCGGAGTGTACGACGATGCCGCGGATCAGGTCTTCGACGCTGACCCGGTCGCCGACCTCCACGAACATCTTCGAGCCGCCCTTGCGCCACGCCTTCTCGCTCACCAGGAACCTGTCCTCGAGCGACAGGTCCCCGCGCTTGAGGCGGTCGAACAGCAGGTAGAGCGTCATCAGCTTGCTCATCGACGCCGGTCCCGTGCGCTGGTCCGGGTTCTTCTCGAACAGCACGGCTCCGGTCTCTGCATCCATCAGGATGGCCTGCTTCGCCGGGGTCGACATCTCCTGCGCCACGGCGGCATGCCCCGTGCCGAGCAGCAGCAGCGCAAGGGCAAGGGCCGCCGTGCGGCGCGCGGCGGGTGCAATCAAGCTGGTCATGGTTCCCTCTGTCGTCCCCATTGGTCCCAGAGTCTCTGTTGCGCGACCAATCCGCCGAAAATGTGACGCTGCCGCCGGATCAGTCGACGACGATGCGGGCGCCGGGATAGCCTGCGGTGATCACCCGTTCAAGCAGGACGTCGGCCTGGGACACCTCGGCCAGCGGGCCGAGCCGGACCCGGAAGAAGTCCCGGCCGTTGACCCGTGCCTCCATGATGCGCACCTGCCCGAGGCCGGCAAGCCGTTGGCTGAGCCGGACCGCGAGGTCCTCATTGGCGAAGGCGCCGGCCTGCACGAACATCTGCGTCGCCGTTGGCGGCGCTACCGGCATCTGCTCGACCGGCGACGGCAGGGTCTCGGCGACCACTGGACCTGACGCCGGAGGCGGGGGCGGCGCGGTCCGTGGCTCGGCCGCCGACCCGGGTGGCGGCGCCAGCGCCTCCTCCTGGCTGACCGGTATCCGGGGCGCCGCCTCCGCCGTGGAAGCGACGACCCGGTCCTGCGGTGGCGGCAGGCCCAGGACCTCGGCCTTCACCACCGCGCTCTCGTCGTTGAGGTACTGCACGCGCACCTTTGCCGTCCCCTGCTCCATGAAACCGAGGAGCTGGGCGGCGCGACGCGAAAGGTCGATGATCCTGCCGTGCGCGAAGGGGCCACGGTCGTTGAGCCGGAGCTTCATCGAGCGGCCGTTCTCGAGGTTGGTGACCTGCACCACACTCGGCATCGGCAGCGTCTTGTGCGCCGCCGAAAGGCCGTTCATGTCGAATATCTCGCCGTTCGCGGTGGCCTTGCCGTGGAACTGCGGGCCGTACCACGAGGCAATACCGGTCTCGTCGTATCCGGAATCCTCGGCGGGATAGTACCAGACACCGTTGATCTGATAGGGGGTGCCAACCTTGTAGACGCCCTTGCCCGGGGGCGACACGGCGCCGGATATCTCCTTCGCACTGTGGACGATCAGGCGGGTTTCGGCACAACCGCCAAGGGCAAAAAACGCTGCGACGCACAGAGCGCGCGCGAGGATTGAGCGAAAGCGCGTCCGACTGCACCACATGATGTTGTGTAACAATTCTCTCCCACGACCCGGATTTTGTAGTTTACGGGCGGGAGATGGCGTCCGCAAGCATTCCCACCGTCAGGCCGTACAGGTGGGCGCAGTTGTAGCGGAGGATCGAACGGTAGTTATCGTAGACGAGGAAGGCCGGACCGCCGGTCTGTTCCGCCGGCACCAGCGCCGCCTCCAGGTCGCGCCCGGGCAGATCGCCTCCCCCGGCCCGGCGCACGCCGAGCGCCTGCCATTCCGACAGCTTCTTCTCCGGCGTCACGCGACGCAACGCGCGACAGCTGCCGTCCTCGGCCTCGCCGATCTCGGCCAGCTTCCGGTCGAACCCCTTCGGCAGGCTGACCTGGCGCCCCCAGGTGGCGCTGTCGTCCCAGCCGTGACTCTTCAGGTAGTTGGCGATCGAGGCGAAGACATCGGCGCGGCTATTCCAGATATCGCGGCGGCCGTCGCCATCGAAGTCGATGGCGTAGGCCATGTAGCTGGACGGAATGAACTGGCTCTGCCCCATCGCGCCGGCCCAGGAGCCCTTGAGGTTGGCGAGTTCGATGTGCCCCGCGTCCACCATGCGCAGCGCCTGCAGGAGTTCGTTGCGGAAGAAGCTGCTGCGGCGTCTGTCGAAGGCCAGCGTCGCCAGCGCCGGCATCACCGGCATGGTACCCTGCACGCGGCCGTAGCGCGTCTCGATGCCCCAGATGGCGACGATGAAGCGCGGCTGTACGCCATAACGCTCCGAGACCTCGTTCAGGAGTTCGGCATTCTCGCGCAGCATCTCGCGGCCGCGGGCAACCGTC
>JBBDQX010000047.1:0-9933 GCA_040905765.1 Acetobacterales bacterium | reverse complement strand
GCCCTCGCCGTCGCGGCGCTCCAGCCCGTGCAGCCCGGCCATCGGCAGGGCGACGGGGCGGAACAGCGCATCGAGCTGCCCGAGCGGCCGGCCGCTGACCAGCGCGACCGCGCCGCCGTGGCGCCGCTTGAGCGTGGCGAGCAGGTCGATCAGCCGGTCGGAAACGGCGACGGCCTGCGGTGTCGCGGCGATTTCCAGCAGGGTTCCGTCGACGTCGAGGAAGAGCGCCCAGCCCGGCTCAGGCGTGGGCGGCGGCTGGTGCGGCTGGGTCATCCGATGGGTACGACCGATCCTGGTCCGTGGGTCGCGGCACCTTACACCGCGGGATGCGCCGCGGCTACCGCCCGGCGGAAACGCGTTCGTAATGCGCCTGCAGGCGCTGCGCCTCCGCTCGGCGCTCGCGGTAGGCCTCGATCGCCGCCGCGCGCTGCTGCCGGCCGATGCGCTGGCGGACGTCGTTCCACAGGTTCACCACCTTGCGCCGGTAGGCGATGTAGCGGTCCGGGTCGGACGAATGGTAGCGCTGGATCGCCATGTGCCAGGAGCGGTGCTTGTCGCGCAGGCCGCGCAGGAACTGCCCGGCATAGGCGGCATTGACGGCCGGGTCGAAGGCTGCCTCCAGCGAGGGGAAGGCGTCGGGGTGGTAGTGCAGGTTCACCTGCATGCAGCCGACGTCGATGTTGCTGACGCCCGCTGCCTGAAGCGCCTTTACCCTGGCCAGGGCCTCGGCCCTGTCGCGGAGATACCAGGAGTCCTTGCCGGAAGTAACTGTCCAGGGCCAGGCAAAACTTTCCCGTGCCGCCTCGTTCCAGCGGCCGCTCTCGGCCAGGGCGATGGCGCCGAGCAGGCCGCTCGGCATGCGCAGCCGGCGTTCCGTCGCGCGGGCCGCCTGGTGGCAGAGTTCGCCATATTTCTCAATGGCTTGTTGGGTTGCCGGCGCGGCCATGGCGGGGCCGGCGAGGCCGGCCGAGGCGAAGGCGGCCAGGATGGCGGCGAATAGGGTCCGGTTCGACATGCTTCCCTCTCAGCGGGTCTTTTGCCGGAGAGGGGTGCAAGAGCGGTGCCAGCCGCCCCGGGAACCGGCGCTTTCGCGCTGCACCCAAGCTCTGTCATGCCGGGTCGTCAATAAAGTTCAACAGTCCTTGAAAATTTATGCAGGCTTCGCAAGGCGTTATGATCGAAAAAAAATCGCCTGGGGGCCCTCGCGCGTGTTGCAAAGCCGTTCGGCGGTTGGTATATATTGCATCGCAGCAATACGGAGCCTCCTTGGTTCCGTGCTGCCTTTCTTGGACGTTTCCTCCCTAAACTTGGGCCGCCGGTTCGCCGGCGGCCTTTTTTTTGTGCGCTGCGGTGCGGGGGGCGGTGCGGGGGACTCAGTCGGGAGGGGTGCCGGAGCCGCGGCCCAGCTCGCGCTGCATCACGACCACGTCGACCCAGCGGCTGAACTTGTAGCCGACGCCGGGCAGCCGGCCGACCTCGCGGAAGCCGGCGCCCTCGTGCAGGCGGATCGAGCCCGCGTTGTTGCGGTCGCCGATCACCGCCAGCATCTGGCGATAGCCCTGCGCCGCGCACCTGTCGACCAGCACCGCCACCATCGCCCGGCCGATGCCTTTCTGGCGGTGGTCCGGGTGGACGTAGACCGAGCATTCGACGCTGTAGCGGTAGGCGCTGCGCGGCCGGAACGGCGAGGCGTAGCAGTAGCCGACGATCATGCCGTCGCGCACGCCGACCAGGTACGGCAGTTGCGCGGCCAGCACCGCGTCGCGGCGGCGGCATATCTCGGCGCGGTCAGGCAGCGTCTCCTCGAAGGTGGCCGAGGTGTTCAGCACCGCGTCCTCGTAGATCGCCCGGATGTCGTCCATGTCGGCCTCGGCGACGGGGCGGACCTCGAGGCCGGGCGGCGCGGGAACGTCCGGCACTGTCAGCCGGCCCGCGGCCGCGCGAAGGCCGCCTTCGGGGTCAGCAGGTCCGGCGGCACGGCGCGCAGCACCTGCAGCAGGGCGCGGCAGTCGCCGGCCACGGCGTCGAAGCCGGCGCCGCGGGTCAGCCGCTGCTCGTCCATGTACAGCGCGCGCGAAAGCTCCACCTGGATGACGTGCACGCCGGTGCGCGGCCGGCCGTAGTGGCGGGTGACGTAGCCGCCGGCATAGGGCGCGTTGCGGGCGACGCGGTAGCCGCGCCGGCGCAGGCAGCGCTCCGCCGCCTCGGTCACCGCTGGTGCGCAGGCGGTGCCGTGCAGGTCGCCGAGCACCGCGTCCGCGTCGCGCGGGCCCCGTCCGGAGGCGACGTCGCCGGCGGTCCCGGGGGCGACGCAGGGCGCGTTCGACGGCATCGAATGGGCATCCAGCAGGATGCAGTGGCCGAACCGCTCGACGGTCGCGCCGATCAGCCCCGCCAGCGCGGCGTGGTAGGGCTCATAGCAGGTCTCCGCGCGCCGCTTCGCCTCGGCGAAGGGCAGCTTCTCGCGATAGATCGATTCGCCGTTGGCGACGATCCGGGCGATGGTGCCGAGCCCTGCCGCGACCCTGGGCGAGGTGGTGTTGACGTAGTCCGGCAGGTCGTCGGCGAACATCGCCGGGTCGAGCTCGTAGGGCTCGCGGTTGACGTCGACGAAGGCGCGCGGAAAGCGGGCGGCGAGCAGCGGCACGCCCTCGGCCGGGGCGCAGGCGAACAGCTCGTCGACGAAGCCGTCCTCCGACTTGCGCAGGCTGAGCGGGTCGAGCGCCGAGCCGGCGACGAAGGCGGGCGGGTAGTCGCGGCCGCTGTGGGGCGAGGCGACCACGACGGCGGCGGTCTGTTCGGCCGGCGCGACGAGGGCGTAGGGCGCGCCGGCGGCCTCCGCGCCGCCGTGGCGGCTGACGGGGGCGATGGCGGGCGCGTCGCCCGGCGGCGGCGAATCGTTCATCTTCCGGATTTAGCGCGTTCCCGGGCCCCTGTCATCACTGCGCGCCGGGGCGCCGCCGCGTCGGGCCGCGGAACCCGGCCGGTCGCCGCCGAGCGCCAGTTCGGCGAGGATCGGGAAGTGGTCCGAGCCGATCGACGGCAGCCGGAGCATCCGCACCAGGGCGAAATGGCTGCTGTGGAAGACGTGGTCGAGCGGCCAGCGCAGGAACGGGTAGCGCGCGTGGAACGAATTGAACATCCCGCGTCCGCGCCGCGGGTCGCGCAGGCCGCTGACCTTGCGGAAGCGCCGGGTGGTCCACGACCAGGCGACGTCGTTGAGGTCGCCGATGACCACCACGGGCTCGCCGCACTCCTTCACAGCGCGGGCGGTGATCAGCAGTTCGCGGTCGCGATCGGCCGATTCCGTGTTCTCCTGCGGCGCCGGCGGCTCCGGGTGCAGGCAGTGGAACTGGACCCGGATCCCCGACGGCAGCACCGCCGTGGCGCGGATCGACGGCACCTCCCGATTGACCAGGTAGCGCACCTCGCAGTCCTCCAGCGGCAGCCGGGAATAGAGGTGCATGCCGTAGGTGTTGTCGAGCGCATGCTTCACGCAATGCGGCATCTCCTCCTCGACCGGCGCCATCTGCGCCTCCCACCAGTGGTTGCTCTCCAGCGTCAGCAGGATGTCGGGGCGGTGCTCGGCGACGAGCGCGCGCAGCAGGTCGGCGCGGCGGTTGTCCATCAGCACATTGGAGACCAGCAGCCGCAGCCGCCCGCCGTCCGTCCCGCCATCCCCCCCGCCGTCCGTCCCGCCGCGCACCGCCGGCACCTCGGTCGGCCACAGCCGCGTGTAGGGCACGATCCAGCTCGCTTGCCAGGCGAGGCAGGCGAGCGCCACCGCCGCCAGCCCCTGGGCGAAGCGGCCGTCGATCCCGATGGTGGTGGTGCTCGCCACGGCGAGGAACAGCGCCAGCGCCGCGAACTGCAGCCGCGGGAATTCGCAGCCGCGGATCCACCACTGCTTGCTGCTCGACAGCGGCGCCAGCGTCACCAGCACCAGCAGCAGGGTGGGGACGGCGAGGATGATCTCGGCGGTGGGCATGGGCGGTCGCCTGCGCGGGTAACGGAAGGGATCGGACGGGCCGGACGCCGGCGCCGCGGTCTTCCCGATAACGCCCGCCCCGCCGCCCGGGTTGCGTGCCGTCCCCGCCCTGCGCGCCGCCGCTGTGGAAAAGCCGCCGGGCTGTTGCATTGGCCCGCCGTTGCGGTATATACGGCGGCTCCGGTCAGGCTGGCGGGCGACGCCCCGCCGCCACCCCGCAACCGGACCGCCCGGCGCCCGGCACCCGCCGCCGCCGGCCCCCGCCAACGGCAGGGCGCGTAGCTCAGCGGGAGAGCACCTCGGTGACATCGAGGGGGTCGTAGGTTCAATCCCTACCGCGCCCACCATTATTTCCCGACAGATCAGTTTCTTGGGCAGGGATTCCATCGGTGCCGACGGTGGGCATCGGCTCGCTTCACCGGGAACTGCCCTGGGCCGCGCAGGCCCCGATAGCGTCGGGTATCCCGGTCATTCACCGGGGCCCTCTCCGACCGCATTTGCGAGCGCCGATTTCGCATCTGAAGGAAGGCGACGAAACCCCTTGTCCAAAGCCTCTCGCCACGAGCGACCCCGCTCGCGCGCCTCGGCGAAGGCGTCCTCAAGCTCGTCGGGAAAGTCCTCCGCGAGCACATGGATCAACGCGGCTGACTGCTCGATATCGTGTCATCCTTGAAGGCAACCGGCCCGGACCGATCCCCGCTCCGCCGAACCGGCGAGGCGGTGCCTCAAGCCGTCTTCCCAAACCCCGGTATTGGTCATATTGTTATGATGACATGCTGTAATCGCTTCGCCCGCGGCGCCGCCGAACGGGCGTTGCTCCCTGGGGAGGAAAGACCATGAGAATATCCGCAGCCATTGGCTTGACCGCCGCCGCGCTGGCGCTGGCCGTCGGCCCCGCGAAGGCCCAGACCGACTGGCCCGCCCGCACCGTCACCGTCGTCGTTCCGGTCAACCCGGGCGGCGGCGCCGACGCGCAGGCGCATCTCACGGCCGAGGGGCTGTCGAAGGTGCTCGGGCAGACCTTCGTCCTCGACTTCAGGCCCGGCGCCTCGATGATGCTCGGCTCCAACCTCGTCGTGCGGTCGAAGCCCGACGGCTACACGATCCTGTTCTCGGCCTCGACGGCGGTGGTCAACGCGGCGCTCAATCCGAACGTGCCCTACGATCCCGAGGTCGATCTGCTGCCCGTGGCGCGCACGACCGGAACGCCGAGCTACATTTCAGCGCATATCAAGGCTCCCTTCGACACCTACGACGAGCTGATCGAGTATGCCAAGGCCAATCCCGGCAAGGTGAACGCCGGCGTGGCCGGCATCGGCTCGACCGGCCATTTCTCCATGTCGGTGGTCGAGAGCAAGCAGGGCGTGAAGTTCAACATGGTTCCCTACACCGGCGCCGGCGCCATCCTGCCCGACCTGATGAGCGGCACCGTCGACATCACCTTCGGCAACGCCACCGGCTACATCTCGGCGGTGAAGGCCGGCCGGGTGAAGTACATCGCCGCGATGTCGAAAAATCGCTCCCCGCTGTTCCCGGACGTACCGGCGATCGGCGAGTCGAAGTATCCGGGCGCCTACGCCAGCAGCTGGTACGGCATCACCGTGCCAAAGGGCACGCCGCCCGAGATCGTCCGGAAGCTGAACGAGGCCACCGTCACCGTGCTGAAGGACCCGGAAGTCGTGAAGCGTATCTCCGCCCTCGGCTTCGACGTGATCGCGGGTACGCCCGAGGAGATGGGCCAGGAGATCAAGGAGGGCATCGCCGAGAAGAAGGCCCTCATCGACTCCGGCATCATCACGCTGAAGTAGCAGCCGCCGCGCCGGCCCGGAAGCCTTCGCCCCTCAAGTCCGGGGCGCTTCCGGCCGGCACCCGGACCAAGACGAGACAGCGGGAGGTAAGGGTGCGAGAGCGGGATGTCAGGGACATCATCGCCGGCCTGGTCCTGATCACGACGGGGATCCTGGCCGGCATCTACGTGATATCGACGCTCAACATGGGCACGACCGCGCGGATGGGGCCGGGAATGTTTCCCGTGGCGCTCAGCATCGTCATCGCCGGTTTCGGCGTGGCGGTGCTGGTGCCGGCCCTGTTCCGTCCCGGCGAGGTGCCGTCGGTCAACCTGGTGCCGCTGGTCGCGATCCTGGCGGGGATCCTGGTGTTCGGGCTGATGATAAGGCCGTTCGGCGTGGTGCCGTCCGTGATGGCGCTGACCCTGGTGGCGAGCAGGGCCGACCCCGCCAGTCTGTCCTGGCGCGGCGCGACCGTCCTCGCCGTCATCCTCGCCGCGGTCGCCACCCTGCTGTTCCCGATCGGCCTCGGCCTGCTGATCCCCATCGTCGCCTGGCCCTGGTAGGCCGATGCCCGAAGGGCTCCTCGACAACGTCGCGCTCGGTCTGTCGATCGCGTTCTCGCTCAACAACATCCTGTACTGCGCCCTCGGCGTCACGCTGGGCACGCTGGTCGGCGTGTTGCCCGGCATCGGGTCGCTGGCGACCATCTCCATGCTGTACCCGCTGACGTTCCACATGGATCCGATCAGCGCGGTGGTGATGGTGGCGGGCATCTATTACGGTGGCCAGTACGGCGGCTCGACCGCCTCGATCCTGCTGAACCTGCCGGGCGCGGCCTCGAGCGCCGTCACCTGTCTCGACGGCTTCCCCATGGCCAACCAGGGACGCGCCGGCGTCGCCCTGTTCGTCAGCGCGGCGGCATCGTTCGTGGCGGCATCCATCGGCATCCTCATCATGATGCTGTTCTCGCCGCTCATCGTCGAACTGGCGCTGGAATTCGGCCCGGCGGAATACTTCTCCCTCATGGTCATGGGCATGGTCGCCGCCTCGGTGATATCCGACGGATCGGCGATAAAGGCGCTGGCCATGGTCGCCGTCGGCATCCTGTGCGGGCTGGTCGGCCTCGACGTCTACACCGGCGCGCCGCGCATGACGTTCAACGCGCTGGAGCTGTACAACGGCATCAGCCTCGGCGTCGTCGCCATGGGCATCTTCGGCCTGGCCGAAGTCATCAGCAGCGTCGGCAGGGTCCGGTCCATCGGCGTCAAGCAGAAGATTTCCATGAAGTCGATAGCGCCGACGCGCGACGACCTGCGCCGGTCGTGGCCGGCGGTCCTGCGCGGCACCGGAATCGGCGCGTTCTTCGGTCTCCTGCCGGGTGCCGGCGCCACGGTGGCGTCGTTCATGGCCTATGCCGTCGAGAAGCGGGTGGCGAAGGACCCGTCGCGCTTCGGCAAGGGCGCGATCGAGGGCGTCGCGTCGCCCGAGGCCGCCAACAACGCGTGCGACCAGACCGCCTTCATCCCGACGATGACCCTCGGCATTCCCGGCAGCGCCACGATGGCGCTGATCATCGGCGTGCTGATGATCCACGGCATCACGCCCGGCCCGACGATCATGATCGACCGCCCGGACCTGTTCTGGGGCCTGGTGATGAGCTTCTGGCTCGGCAACATCCTGCTGGTCATCCTCAACCTGCCGATGATCGGCATGTGGGTGAAGGTACTGATGGTGCCGTACCACGTGCTGTTCCCGACCATCCTGATGTTCGTCTGCATCGGGGTGTTCTCGATCAACAACAACGCGTTCGACATCTACGTGGTGATCGCCTTCGGCGCGGCCGGCTACGTCATGCGCCTGCTGCACATGCCCGCCACCCCGTTCCTGCTCGGTTTCGTGCTGGGTCCGATGATGGAGGAGAACTTCCGCCGCGCCATGATCCTCTCGCACGGCGAACTGGAGATCTTCGTCGTCCGTCCGCTGAGCACGGCCTTCCTCGTCGTCGCCGTGTTCCTGATCGCGCTCAGCGCATGGGGCACCTACCGCGCGGCCAGGATCGGTCCCGCCTCGGCCTGATGCCGCGGCCGGCCCGCGGGCCGGTGGGGCACTCCGGCGGAACCTTGCACCCGCCGGGCGCTTTTGTCTGACGGGCAGGGCGGACGGCGCCCGCCGGCGGACCGGCGACAAGGGCACTTTTCGATATCATGAGCGACTCCGACGGGGCCGATCCGGCGCGCATCTCCGGGCCTGCCGGCGATGCCCCCGCGCGCGACGGCGGGCAGGAAGCGGGCGCGGGCATCCCCATCCGCTCGCGGGCGGTGACGTGGCTGCTCGTGCTCGCGCTGATGTACACGGCCTACTTCGCGCAGGACGTGCTGATCCCCATCGCCATCGCCTTCCTGCTCAACCTGCTGCTGGCGCCGCCGGTGCGCGTGATCAGCCGGCGGCTGCGCATCCCGCACGCCGTCACCGCCGGCCTCACCGTGGCGACGCTGCTGGCGGTGCTGGTCGGGGCGTTCTACGCACTGGCCGCGCCGACGGCGAACTGGCTCAACACCCTCCCCACGGCGCTGGCCGGCGTCGAATACAAGCTGCAGCGCATCTACGCGCCGGTACGGGAGGTCGAGGAGGCGGCGAAGCAGGTGGAGAAGCTCGCCAGGAACAACGACGACGCCTCCCCGGCCGAGAGCGAGCCGCTGGCGGTGGTCCTGCAGGGGCCAAGCCTGACCCAGACGGTGCTCGGCCAGACCACGGCGATCTCGGCCGGCACGATGGTGACGACCATCCTGTTGCTGTTCCTGCTCGCCAGCGGCGACACCCTGCTGCGCCAGGCGATCAGCATCACGCCGCAGCTGGGCGACAAGAAGCGCATCGTCGAGATCGTCCGCGATACCGAGGACGACATCTCCTGGTACCTGCTGACGATCAGCCTGATCAACGCCGGCCTCGGCGCCGCCGTCGGCACCGCGCTGTGGCTGCTGGACGTGCCCAACCCGGTGCTGTGGGGCGTGATGGCCGCGATCCTGAACTACGTACCGTTCGTGGGCGGGCTGGTCGGGGTGTCCGTGGTGACGCTGGTCTGTCTGGTCACCTTCGAGACGACTGTGCAGATCGTCGCGCCGCCGCTCGCCTACCTCGTGCTCAACGGCATCGAGGGCCAGCTTGTCACCCCGGCGCTGGTAGCGCGCCGCCTCGCGCTCAATCCGGTCGCGGTTTTCGTGTCGCTGATCATGTGGAGCTGGCTGTGGGGCATTCCCGGCGCGCTGCTCGCGGTGCCGATGCTCGCCGCCTTCAAGATCGCCTGCGACCGCACCGAGGGCCTGCAGCCGATCGGCATCATGCTCGGCCGCGCGCCGACGCCGCCGGAGTAGGCCGCGCAGGCGCCGCAAGCCGGGGAGCCATCCGGCCCGCGGGATGGGCGGGTGTCCGCGGACCTCACGGCTCAGCGCGGGACGGTCATCCCTTCGTCTTCGGCGCGGTCGAGCGCGTCACGGTCGGCCCCGGTGCTTTCCGTATCGGGCGTTCCGGCAAGTTGCTCCGGGACGTAAATCCCTGCCGGCGAGGCCGCGGCTGCCGCCTCGTCGCGCAGCAGGGCCGATTCCAGTTCCCCGGGGTCTACGGTCAACGTTCGCCGGAGACCTGGATGCCCCGGCCCGGGGGGCAGGTGCAGCAGGGTCAGGATCCTCCGGTATGCGAGGAACGACAGGCCCCCCAGAAGTTCCTCGTCGGTCTCTACATTGTAGGTGCCGGGAGGCAGGATCTCGTCGAGGCCTCCGAGAGTGAAGGGATTCGTGAAGGTCACGGTCGTTCTGGTCGTGCGTACCGTCATCGGGATGCCTCCGGCCGGTGGTGGCGCCGCGCGTAGGCGGACGGGCCGATACTATTTGGGTTCTTGAGATACGGTGCCGGAGACAGGGTCTTTCAATGTTATGTATTCTTTTATTCATGTATCCAAATATTTTTTATGATATTATCGAGCATTATTCAGGTGTTTATTGTTCGATATTTTCTGGACAGGAAGGCTGCGGCGGGGCCGCATGTCCGGGATTGTGTGGCCCGTGACGAGACTCGTCTTTGCCTCGGAGGTCCTCGTATGTGTAGTTTTGTACGGCGGAAACGGTCGGGGACCGCTTGACAGGCGCTTCGAGACGGGCT
>JBBDQX010000046.1:0-10139 GCA_040905765.1 Acetobacterales bacterium | reverse complement strand
GGTGCGTCCAGTTCCTCCGGCGCCAGGCCGTAGGCGGCGAAAACGTCGAGCCGGTCGCCCGGCGCGGTCGCGTCCCAGGCCGGCCCCCGCAGCTCCCAGCGCAGACGGGCACGGTCGCGCAGGGTGTCATAGACCAGGGCGCGGATGCGGCGGCGGTCGCCGGCGCCGGCATAGCGCCGGCCCTTCGCCCAATTGTGCAGGATGCGGTCGGCCGGCTGCGCGCCGGCCATGATCTCGGCGTAGATTTCGGCGGCGGCCGCCAGCCGGGCGGCCGGGGTCATGCGGCCGCGAGAAGCGGTCTGGTGCCCCGCCTGCCACCCCAGCTCGTCACCCGCGCACGTGTTGCGCGGACCCATGTCGAGGCAGGACTCCACCGCCGGAGCGGCCGGCTGGATGGACCCGCGGAATCAATCCGCGGGTGACGACGGAGGGTGTGGCGAGGCTGCGATACGCGCCGCCGCCATCGGAGCCGACCGTGCTGGCGGTCGGCCGGCATCACATGTCGGGGCGGTAGTTCGGCGGCTCGCGCACGATCGCCACGTCGTGGACATGGCTCTCGCGCAGGCCGGCGCCGGTGATGCGCAGGAAGCGGCCCTTGCGCTGCAGCTCGCGGATATTGGCGCTGCCGGTATAGCCCATCGCCGCGCGCAGGCCGCCGACCAGCTGGTGCACCACGGTCGCGGCGGGGCCCTTGAAGGCGACCCGGCCCTCCACCCCTTCCGGCACCAGCTTCAGCGCGTCGCCGACCTCCTGCTGGAAATAGCGGTCGGCGGAGCCGCGCCCCATCGCGCCGAGCGAGCCCATGCCGCGATAGGCCTTGTAGGAGCGGCCCTGGTACAGGAAAACGTCGCCGGGGCTCTCGTCCGTCCCCGCGAGCAGGGAGCCGATCATCGCGCAATCGGCGCCGGCGGCGATCGCCTTGGCCAGGTCGCCGGAATACTTGATGCCGCCATCGGCGATCACCGGGATATCGTATTCCCGCGCGACCCCCACCGCGTCCAGCACCGCGGTCAGCTGCGGCACGCCGACCCCGGCCACGATCCGGGTGGTGCAGATCGAGCCCGGGCCGATGCCGACCTTCACCGCGTCGGCGCCGGCGTCGACCAGCGAGGCGGCGGCTTCCGGCGTGGCGATGTTGCCGGCGATGACCTGGGCATAGTTGCTGAGCCGCTTGATGCGCTCCACCGCCTGCATGACGCCCTTCGAATGACCGTGGGCGGTGTCGACCACCACCACGTCCACCCCGGCCTCGAGCAGCGCGGCGGCGCGGCCGATGCCGTCCTCGCCGACGCCGGTCGCCGCGGCGACGCGCAGGCGGCCGTGCTCGTCCTTGCAGGACAGCGGGTAGGCCTGCGCCTTCTCGATGTCCTTCACCGTGATCAGGCCGACGCAGCGGTAGTCGTCGTCAACCACCAGCAGCTTCTCGATGCGGTGCAGGTGCAGCAGCCGCTTGGCCTCGCCGGAATCGACGCCGTCGCGCACGGTGACGAGATCGTCGCGCGTCATCAGTTCGCTGACCTGCTGGGTCATATCGGTGGCGAAGCGGACGTCGCGGTTGGTCAGGATGCCGACCAGCCGGCCGCTGCCCGGCTCCACCACCGGAATGCCGGAGATGCGGTGCTCCGCCATCAGCGCGAGCGCATCGGCGAGCGTGCGTTCGGGGGCGATGGTGACCGGATTGATCACCATGCCGGATTCGAACTTCTTGACCTTGCGGACCTCGTTCGCCTGCTCCTCGACCGACATGTTCTTGTGGACCACGCCGATGCCGCCGTTCTGCGCCATGGCGATGGCGAGGCGGCCCTCCGTCACCGTGTCCATGGCGGCGGACACGATGGGAATCCTCAGCTCGATGGAGCGGGTCAGGCGCGTTCGGGTATCGGTCTGGGCAGGCAGGACGGCGGACTCCGCCGGGACGAGAAGGATGTCGTCGAAAGTGAGGGCTTCCCTGATGTCCATTCTGCCTCCGCCAGCGTGGCCGCATCATACACATGCGCCGGCCCAAGCCAACCCGGATTCCCGGTAGATTTCGCGGTGCGGCGGACGTGTGGCCTCAGGCCCCGGATTCGGCTCCGGAATCGCCCCCGGAGTCGCCTGCGGAGCCCCCGTCGGAGCCCATGCCGGAGTTCGGGCGGAAGCCGGTGGCGACGAGGTAGATCTCGGGCGATTCCTGGCGGCTGGCGGCCGGCTTGACGTGGCGCACCCGGTCGAACCGCCGCTTCACCACGTCGAGCAGCGACGCCTCGGTGCCGCCCCGGAACACCTTGGCGACGAAGGTGCCGCCCGGCGCCAGCACGGCGCAGGCGAAGTCGAGCGCCGCCTCGACCAGCGCGACGATGCGTATGTGGTCGGTCGCGGCGTGGCCGGTGGTCGACGGCGACATATCCGACAGCACGATGTCCGGCGCGCCGCCCAGCGCCTCGCGGATGGCATCCTCGGTGCCCGGCTCCAGCATGTCGAGCCGCAGCACCGCGGCGCCCTGTACGGGCTCCATCTCCGCGATGTCGACGGCGACCACCAGCGGCGCGCCCGGCCTGCCGGCGCCGACCCGCTCGACCGCGATCTGGGCCCAGCCGCCGGGCGCGGCGCCGAGGTCGACGACGCGCTTGCCGGGCTTGAGGATCTTCAGCTTGTCGTCGAGC
The DNA here is from genome assembly GCA_040905765.1 of Acetobacterales bacterium. Lineage (GTDB taxonomy): Bacteria > Pseudomonadota > Alphaproteobacteria > JBBDQX01 > JBBDQX01 > JBBDQX01. Next base: position 7,497 of record JBBDQX010000046.1, on the reverse strand, counting down.
TCGGCCAGCTTGAACGCCGCGCGCGAGCGGTAGCCGGAGGCCCGCGCCTGCGCCACATAGGGGTCGTTGAGCTGGCGCTGCAGCCAGCGGGTCGACGACGGCTTGCGCCCTCGCGCCGTCTTGACCCGCTGCTTGACGCCCTTGTCCCGGTCGCGGTCGCGCGCCATGCGGCTCAGCGCGCCCCGTAGCGCGGCCGTATGCCCATCATGCGCAGCAGCATGCCCTCGCGCAGGCCGCGGTCGGCGACGGTGAAGGAGGCGACGGGCCAGGTCTCGCACACCGCCTCGAAGATGGCGCAGCCGGCCATGACGAAGGCGCCGCGCACCGGGCCGATGCACGGATGCGCCCGGCGGCCGGCGTCGCCGAGGTCAAGGAAGCGGCGGCACACGGCGAGCGCGGCATCGAGCGACAAGCGCGTGCCGTCGATGCGGTCGCGGGTGTAGCGCGGCAGGTCGAGATGCGCCGCCGCCAGCGTCGTCACGGTGCCGGAGGTGCCGACCATCTGCACGCCGCCCGCCCCGATCCGCCCGCGGATGGCGTGGCGCGCCTCGAACGCCTCCAGCGCGTCGACCAAGCCCCTGCGGATGCCGTCGTAAGCCTCGGCGCAGGGATCGGAGCCGTGCAGGTCGGTCAGGGTGTTCACGCCGGTTGGCAGCGACAGCGAGTCGACCAGCTCCGGCGTCGGCCCGGTGCCCATCGACAGCCACATCACCTCGGTGCTGCCGCCGCCGATGTCGATCACCAGCGCGTGCGGGACGGCGGGGTCGAGCAGCGCGATGCAGCCCTCGACGGCGAGCTCGGCTTCCTCGCGCGGGGTGATGACCTCGATGTCGAGGCCGGTCTCGCGCCGCACGCGGTCGAGGAAGAGGCTGCCGTTGCGGGCACGGCGGCACGCCTCGGTGGCGACGGCGCGCAGCGTCCGCGGCAGGTGCCGGCGCAGCTTGCCTGAGCAGACATGCAGCGCCGACAGCGCGCGCTGTATCGCCTCCTCGTCGAGCTGGCCGCTGCGCGCCAGTCCCTCGCCCAACCGCACGATCCGCGAGAACGAATCGACCACCTCGAAGCCCTGGCCGCACGGCTGCGCCACCAGCAGCCGGCAGTTATTGGTCCCGAGGTCCAGGGCCGCATAGGTCGCGGGCCGGGCCGCCTGCCCTGCAGTCGAGTGGGGAGACGCCCGCGTCTTGATGTGCACGGATCGCTCCTTGTCCCTGTTGTGCCCGCCATCATGACGGCAGCGCAGTGCACGGCAAGGGCTTTGTGCCGGGAGGGGCGGCGGCGGCGAAGGCTGTTCGCGCGCGGCCCGGGCGCCGGCAAGGCGGCAAGGTTGAAATTTCCGCGCCGGGGCGCTATCTCCTCCGCTCCGGTCACCCGCCGCCACGCGGGCCGTGCTGGGGGATAGTTTAGCGGTAGAACTCTCGGCTCTGACCCGAGCAGCCCTGGTTCGAATCCAGGTCCCCCAGCCATAACCCCTATTTTTGAAATGTACGCCGCCGCTCCCGCGGAAGCGCTCAGGCCGCCGCACGGAACGGATCGACGATCCTGAGCCGTCCTTCGAGAATCATGCCGTCCTGCATGTCTTCCGACCAGAGCGTGTCGCAACCCGCGTGCAGCGCCGAAGCGGCAATCATCGAGTCGTAGGTCGACAACCCGTACTGCCCGGCGAGCGCGAGGCCAGTGTCATGGGTTTTGAGGGTCAGCGGGTGGACCGTCAGCACGACGCGCAACAGGCCCAGGAACGCATGGATATCGGTCCAGGCCATGCGCATCTTCCGGCGCGCCACGTTGGCGAGTTCGTTCAGGACCTGGATGCTGATCGCCCCGCCGCCGGCGGCGGCCGCCTCGGCCCGATCCGCCTTGGCCACCTCCGCCGAGGCCAGATAGACGAGGACATTGCCGTCAAAAAGGCTAACGGGCATTCGCCTCGTCCCGGTCGAACCGGAAGTCGGCCGGCAGTCGGCCCCGGAACGCCCGCAGCCGCTCGAGCAATTCCGCGCGCCCGGGCTTGCGGGCGATGCCGAACTCCCGGGCGTCGGCGACGTGGATTTCGATCTCGTCGCCTTCCCGCAGTTCGAGCGCCTCGACCACGGACGCGGGGAGACGAACGGCGAGGCTGTTGCCCCATTTGGAAACCCGCACAGGAGCCTCCTGTAGATATACAATCGATCATGTGTATATCTACAGGACTTACCCTTCAAGCGCCAGCGACGGCATCCATGCGCCGGTCAGCCCCTCACGCCGCCCACGGGTTCAGCAGCGTCACGCCGGTAGCCGCAAAATCATCCTCGTTGCGCGTGACGACCGTCATGCGATGCACGAGGGCGGTGGCCGCGATCAGGGCGTCCCGCTCCGATCGCCGGTCAGGCACGTGCAGGCGGGCGCAGCGTCGGGCCACCGCCGCATCCACGGGCAGAACGCGGTCCGCGAACTCCGGGATCACATGGTTGTCGAGCCAGAGCCGCAAGGCCCTGCCCTGCTTCGCGTCCCTGCGCTCAACCAGCAGGACGCCCGTCTCCAGTTCCAGCACGCTGATGGCGGAGATGTAGAGAGCGACCGCCTCGACCGAGTCCGCCCAGGCCGCGACCCCCGCGTCCGCCTTGCCGAACCGCACCTTGCGCAATTCGGACACGACGTTGGTGTCGAGCACGAACATCAGGTCAGGTCGGCAGGGCGACCCTTGATTTCGGCACGTGGCGCCTCGAAGTCGAAATCCTGGTCGCCGGGCAGGGCCAGGGCGTCGGCTATCGTGCGGCGCCCGCCCGCCAGGCGCTGGTATTCCGCTATCGTCAGAAACACATGCGCCGGCCGCCCCCGGTCGGTGATGAAGACCGGCCCCTTGCTGGCCGCCCTCTTGGCCCTGCTGGTGTCCTGATTGAACTCCCGGCTCGTAAGCGTCGTGATCGCCATGAGGCACCTCCGAATGTAGGCACGTACCTACATATGTTCCCCGGATCGATCAAGGACAAGATGGGCAGCTCGCCTGCTGGCGCTCTTCCGCCGCTACGCCGCCTCCCCCCTTGCCCGCGCCCTAGCCCGGGCGCGCAGGCGCAGGGCCAGCGGCACGAGGATCAGGCACGCGGCGGCGATCAGGATGGTCAGCGAGATCGGCCGGGTGAAGAAGGTGGTGAAGTCGCCGCCCGAGATGGTCAGCGCCTGGCGGAACTGCTGCTCCAGCCGCGGGCCGAGCACCAGGCCGAGGATCGCCGGGGCGAGCGGGATGCCGTTGCAGCGCATGGCGAAGCTGAGCACCCCGGCCGCCACCATCACCAGCAGGTCGACGGTGCTGAGGCTGATCGACCAGGCGCCGAGGGTGGCGAACACGACGATGCAGGCGTAGAGCAGCGCCTGCGGCAGCTCGAGGAACTTCACCCACAGGCGGATCAGCGGCAGGTTGAGCATCAGTAGCGCGACGTTGCCGAGGTAGAAGCTGGCGATCAGGCCCCAGACGAGGTCCGGGCGGGTCTGGAACAGCAGCGGCCCGGGGGTCAGCCCGTACTGGATGAACGCCGCCAGCATGATCGCCGTGGTGGTGCTGGTGGGCAGGCCGAGGCTGAGCAGCGGCATCATCGCGCCGCCGGAGGCCGCGTTGTTGGCGGCTTCGGGCCCCGCCACCCCCTCGATGGCGCCCTTGCCCCATTCGTCCTTGTGCTTCGAGAGGTTGCGCTCGGCGTTGTAGGACAGCCAGACCGGGATGTCGGCGCCGCCGGCCGGCAGGCTGCCGACCGAGAAGCCGAGCGCGGAGCCGCGCAGCCAGGGCCTCCACGAGCGGCCGAACTCCTCGCGCGTCATCCAGACCCGGCCCTTGAGCGCGACCCGCGCCGTCTCGGCGAACCGCCATGTGGAGGCGACCCACAGCACCTCGCCGATGCCGAACAGGCCGACGGCGACGTTGACGATGGAGATGCCGTCGAAGAACTGCGGGATGCCGAAGGTATAGCGCGCCTGCCCGGTCTGCAGGTCGATGCCGACGAAGCCGATCGCCATGCCGATGAGCAGCGAGGCGACGCCCTTGGCGAGGTTGCGCTCGAACAGGCCGGTGACGGCGGTCAGCGCCAGCACCATCAGGGCGAAATACTCCGCCGGGCCGAACTTCAGGGCGAAGGCGACGAGGATCGGTGCGAACAGCACCAGGCCGACGGCGGCGAGGTTGCCGGCGACGAAGGACCCGATGGCGGCGGTGGCGAGGGCGGCGCCGGCGCGGCCGCGCCGCGCCATCTGGTAGCCCTCCAGCGCGGTGACGACGGAGGCCGATTCGCCCGGCGTGTTGATCAGGATCGAGGTGGTCGAGCCGCCGTACATGGCGCCGTAGTAGATGCCGGCGAACATGATCATCGCCGCCACCGGGTCGATGCCCGAGGTCAGCGGCAGCAGCAGGGCGATGGTCAGGGCCGGCCCGAGGCCGGGCAGCACGCCGATGGCGGTGCCCAGCGTCACGCCCATCGCGAGGTACAGCAGGTTGCCCGGCTGCGCGGCGACCGCGAAGCCTCCGGCGAGGGCGGAGAGCGATTCCATCGCCTCAGCCGCCGCCGGGCAGCACGACCTGCAGGAGCCACCCGGCGGGCAGCTCCAGGCCGATCAGCCTGGTGAAGAGGAACCACGCCGCCACGGCGACGCCTATGCCGACCAGCCCGTCGCGCAGCGGACGGGCGCTGCCGAACACCCGCGCACCCGCCGGAACGACCAGCGCGGTGGCGACGATGAAGCCGAGGGGCTGGTACAGCAGCACATAGGCGAGCAGCACCGCCACCATGCGCAGGAAGGCGCCGAGGTGGACCTTCTGCGCGGCCTCGGCGCTGCGCCATCCGCGGCGCAGCCCCTGGCCGAGGATGACCAGGCCGCTGAGCGTGAGACCGCCGCCGATCAGGTGCGGGAAGAAGTCGGGGCCGATCAGCGTGTGGCCGGGCCCCGGCGGGATCGCCGTCGCCTCAACCGAGAGCCAGACGCCCAGCGCGGTGATGGCGGCGCCACAGGCGATGTCCCGGTTCCGGGGCAGCACGTCGGTCATGTCGGGATTCCGGGACGGGGAAGAATGAGACGGGCCCGCCGGGGTTCGCTTCCGGCAGGCCCGCCCCGGACGATGGCCGGCCTACTTGATCAGGCCGAACTCGGTGAACAGCGCCTCGACGCGCTGCAGCTCCGCATTGATGTGCCTGGTCAGGTCGTCGCCGAACAGGAACGCCTCGGTCCAGTTGCGCTGCTTGACCAGCTCCTGCCACTTCGGCGAGCTCTGCAGGCGCTGCATCATCTGTATCCAGGCCTTGCGCGCGTCCTCGGGCATGTCCGGAGGGCCGACGATGCCGCGCCAGTTGCTGAACTCGACGTCGATGCCCTTCTCGCGCAGCGTCGGATAATCCGCCCCGGGCAGCCGCTCGGGCGAGGAGACGGCGAGGATCTTTACCAGCCCGGCCGCCGCGTCGCCCTTCACCTCGCCGTAGCCGGCGACGCCGGCGGAGACCTGGTTGCCCATGATGTTGGCCCGGGTCTCGCCGCCCGAGAACGCGGCGTAGCGGAGCTGCGCGATCGGCACGCCGACGGCCTTGGAGATCAGGCCGACGGTAGTGTGGTCGGGTCCGCCGCCGGGGCCGCCGCCCCAGACGAAACCGCCGGGATTCGACTTGAAGTCGGAAATCACCTGCTCGAGCGTGTCGTACTTCGAGCCCTTGCCGACGACGACGACCTGATACTCGGTGATCAGCCGCGCGATCGGCGTGGTGTCGGTGAGCTTCACCGGCGACTTGTTGATGATGGTGGAGCCGACCATCGTCAGGCCGGTGATCATCGCCGTGTGGCCCTGTCCGCGATACTGGCTGCTGAGCGCCGCGAGGCCGACGGTGCCGCCGGCGCCCGGCCGGTTGAACACGTCGACGCCGGTGGCGGCGATCTTGTCGGCGTTGAGCGCCTCCTGCACCGCGCGGGCGGTGCCGTCCCAGCCGCCGCCGGCCGAGGCCGGCGCCATGATGTTCAGGGTATCGCCGGGAAAACCGCCGACCTTGACCGGCTCCTGCGCCGCGGCACCGAACGGCGCCAGCGCCGCCAGCATGAATGCCGCGGATACGCCGGCAAGCCGGCGCCCGAAAACGCTTCCTGTGGTCATTTCGCTTCCTCCTGGCCGTGTGCACCACGGCGACTTGGTTCTATTGTGTCCGCCTAATTTACCCGGCCCGCATCCCCGCACAAGCGGTACCGGCAACAGGCAAGCGCGAGAGGAGCGTCACGAGATGGATTCCAGCGATACCCCCGGCCTCACCCGTCACGTCGCCGAGTTCGTAGTCGCCACACGGGCCGGCGACCTGCCGACCGAGGTGGTCGAACTCGGCAAGACGCATATCCTCGATGCGCTCGGGCTCAGCCTCTCGGGGATGGCGACGGCGGCGGGGGAGATCCTCAGCCGTTACGTCGCCGACCAGGGTTGCACGGGCGGCGGCGCCAGCGTGCTGGGCACCGGGCTGAAGACGATTCCGCGCTTCGCCGCCTTCGCCAACGGCACCTGCATGCACATGGACGACTTCGACGACACCAACCCGCCGGCGGTCGCCGGGCGCAACGGCGGCGTGCACGCCACGGTGTCGGCGCTGGCGGGGGCGCTGGCGATCGCCGAGCGCGACGGGCGCTCCGGCCAGGACCTGTTGACCGCGGTGATGGTCGGCACCGAAGTGACCGCGAAGCTGAACCACGCGAGCTCGCCCCGGCATTACGAATCGGGCTTCCATGCCACCGGCACGCTGAACGGATTCGGCACCGCGGCGGCGGTGGCCAGGCTGCTCGGCGCCGACGCGGCGGCAGTGCAGCGCAGCATCGGACTGGCGGCGAGCCAGTCGAGCGGCCTGCGAGAGAACTTCGGCACCATGACCAAGCCGTTCCATGCCGGCCACGCGGCGGAATGCGGCCTCGTCGCCGCGGACCTGGTGACGCGCGGCTTCACCGCCGCGGAGAACGTCCTGGAGGCGCCGCGCGGCTTCTTCTCCGCGACCGGCGGGGCATGGGACCCGGCGCCGATCATCGGGCGGATGGGCAATCCCTGGGCCATCGCCGACCCCGGAACCTGGCTGAAGCCCTATCCCTCGGGCGCGCTCAACCACCCGGCGATGACGCTGCTGTCGGACCTGATCGCCGAGCACGACATCGAGCCCGCACAGGTGAAGAAGGTGACGGTGACGACCAACAGGCGGTTCCTGAACGTCCTGCTGCATGGCCAGCCGTCGGACGGCCTGCAGGCGAAGTTCAGCCTGCCCTTCTGCCTCGCGATCCTGATCCTGCGCCGCCGCGCCGGACTGGCGGAATACACCGACGAGGTGGTCGCGCTTCCCGAGGTCAAGGAGATGATCGGGCGCATCGAGCACGTCGCATATGACGATGCGAAGCCGGACTACACCAGCGTCACGACATTCCTGGACATCGAACTGGCGGACGGCCGCAGGATCGGCGGACGCGCCGACTTCGGGCGCGGCAACCCGAAGCGGCGGATGACCTTCAACGAGGTGGCGGAAAAGGCCCGCGGCT
>JBBDQX010000045.1:0-10177 GCA_040905765.1 Acetobacterales bacterium | reverse complement strand
GAGTGAATCACGTCGGCAACAGACCCTCCACCGACTTCTTCAACAGCCTGCTAGACCGCACCGTAGGGGCGGTATTCCGGCCCGAGCGGGCCCAGGCGCGTACCGGGCTTCAGCCGCTTGTAGGGAAGGTCCGTGGGATCGGCCGGACAGCCTCCCGGTGCCTTGATGACCAGAATGGTTTCGGCGAGCGGGCCGAAATCCGCGCGGAAGTGCACCGCGCTCTTGAGACCGAGGATCTTCTGATCCTTCGGCTCGATCCCGACATGGCGGAAGTAGGACTGGTCGTTGGCCTGCACGCGCTTTGAGACCACCAGCACCGTCACTCCGCCGATACGCAGCGCCGCCATCGGGCCGAGTTCGACCTTGCGTCCACCGACCGCCGGTCCGGTCGTGGTCATGATGCCGTCGCCGAGGCCGACCACCTCGAAGGTGCCGTGGAAGGGCTCGACGCCCTGGAACCGCGTCTTGCCGCCGAGGTTGACGGTAATCGATGCCCCCTTCCCCGCGGCGTGCGCCACCTTTGCCGCCTCGGGATCGTGCATCGGGCCGACGACGCATTTCTGCGCCCGCGCCTTCACCAGTGCGGCGAGCATACCGGTGGTGTCGCCGCTGCCGCCGCCGCCGGGATTGTCCTGCGGGTCGCAGATCAGCACGGGCTTCGATGCCTGCGCCGCGATCTCCATGGCCTTCGCGGCGCAGGTATCCGGCTCGAGCATCGGCTCGCCGAATGTACCCTCGTGTTCGGCGAGATAGCTCGCGATGCGGCCCACAGCGGCATTTGCCGCTTCCTGCGTATAGGCGTTGGCGACGACGCAGAGGCCGCAGTCGTAGGTATCCGACAGGCGGAAGCCGCTGAGATAGGAGAGGTTGACGACGGTGTCGCCCTCCCCCTCCTCGCACAGCCGTATCACGGTGGCCGTCGGCTCCATCACGGTCGGCTGCTGGTGCGACGCGACGAGGTAGGGCAGCTTGCGCAGCGCCTTGCCCTTCGGAATGCCGCGCGCCAGCATCGTCTCCACCACCCTTGCCGCCCGCGCGCCGGTCTGAGGCCGGTCGACATGCGGATAGGTCCGGTAGGCGACCAGCGCGTCCGCATGCGCCACCATGTCCGGCGAGACGTTGGAGTGGTAGTCGAGGCTCGCCACTACCGGCACGTCCGGCCCGACCGCCGCACGCACCCGGCGCAGCAGTTCGGCGTCGCCGTCCTCGTAGTTCTCCGTGACCATCGCGCCGTGCTGATCGAGGTAGACCGCGTCGACCGGCATCTGCCGGGACAGCAGGTCGATCAGTTCGCTGGCGATGCGCTCGAAGGCATGTTCGGTGACCGTGGCGCCGGCGCCGCCGCCGGCCCAGACGGTCGGCACCAGTTCGTGCCGGCCTTCCATCGCGTCGATGAAACCGGACAGGCCAAGGCTCGCCCCCTTCAGCCAGGACAGGACCTCCGGGCCACGAACCAACGGCGGCCGGTCGCGGTGTTCCTCGAAGTATTCGTAGTCGGTGCGGCCCGCCATGAAGGTATTGGTCTCGTGCTGGATGCCGCCGACGGCGATCTTGGCCATGACCTTCCCTCCCTAGGCTTACGGGTAGTCGCCGACGCCGGCCTCGGGCCGGTGCTCGGGGCCGAGCGGCGCCAGGCGCACGCCGCGCCGGAGGCGTCGGTACGGATAGCGGGTGGCGTCCGAGATGTGCCCGCCCGGCGCCAGCACCACGAGGACCTCTTCAGAGATGGGCTGGAAGTCCGCCCGGAAGTGCACCGAGCTCTTGAGTGCGAGGATCTTCTGCTCGGACGGTTCGATGCCGAGATGGCGGAACATCTCCTGGTCGTGTGCCTGTCCGCGCTTGCTGGTCACGGCGATGCTGACGCCGCCGACGCTGAATAGAGCCATCGGCCCCAGATCCATCTTGCGCCCGCCCACCGCGGGCCCGGTCGAGGTGAACTTGCCGCTGCCGACCTTCGACACCGTGAACTCCGCCTCGAACGGCACGACGCCCTCCGGCCCGTGCTTACCGCCCAGCGCGAGCCTCATCTTCGCGCCCTCGCCGGCCGCATGCGCCGAGGCGGCGGCCTCCGGGTCCCACATCATGCCGAGCACCGCCTTCTCCGCCCCGTTCCGAACCAGCACCTCGAGAAGGCCGGTCGTGTCGGCGGTGCCGCCAGCACCGGGGTTATCCTGGCTGTCGGAGATCGTCACCGGCCGCGATGCCTTCGCCGCGATGGCCATCGCCTTCCTCACCCCCGCGTCGGGCGTGAATTCCGGAACGGCGAAGTTCGGCTCCTGCAGCGCGATCTCCCGCGCCAGCTCCGTCACGGCCCTCTCGGCGGCGTCCTGGCTGTAGGCATGGCAGATCACCGTCGGTCCGCACCAGTAGAGGTCCGAGGGCGGAAAGCCGGCGAGATAGGAGAAGGTCAGTACCTCGCCGCCGACGCCCTGCTTCGTCCGCTCGACGATGCCCCGCGAAGGTTCCACCATCGTGCACTGGCCGGTCAGCGGGATCAGGAACGGGATCTTGCGCAGCGCCCTCCCGCCCGGCGCGCCGTCGCGAAGGATGCGCTCCACCGCTTCCGCCGCCCGCTCGCCGGTCTGGTGTCGGTCGACATGCGGGTAGGTATGGTAGGCGATCAGGCCGTCGGTCAGCTCGACCATCTGCGGCGTGACGTTGGAGTGGTAGTCGAGACTGATGATGACCGGAATCTTCGGTCCGACCGCCGCGCGCACCCGGCGCAGCAGTTCGCCCTCCATATCCTCGTAGTCCTCGGTGCAGCCGGCGCCGTGCAGGTCGAGATAGACGGCGTCGACCGGGAGGTTCCGCGACAGCGTGCCGACCAGCTCGCCGGCGATGCGCTCGAACGCATCGCGCGACACCAGCGCCCCGGCACCGCCGCTGGTCCACAGCGTCGGGACCAGTTCGTGCTTCTTCGCCATCCGCTCCATGAAGCCCGACAGGCCGAAATTCGCGTTGTCGAGCCACTCGAAGACATCCCCGTCGCGCACCAGCGGAGGCCGGTCGCGGTGGGTCGCAAAATAGGCGTAATCGGTCCGTCCGGCGACGAAGCAGTTGGTCTCGTGATGCACGCCTCCGACGGCGATGCGCGCCATGGTCGTCCTCCCTGGCTCGTCAGGCGCCGCGCGCCGGCGGCGTTTCCTCTTCCGCGAGGTCCCAGTACAGCGCCGCCATGACGCCGAGCCCCTCGCGGAACAGGCCCTTCAGGCCGTGCTCGTCCGGGCCGTGCTGGCCACAGCCGAAGTAAGAGTGCGGAATCCACATGGTGGGCACGTCCAGACCGGCCTTGAACATCTCGTTCGGACCGCTCGCCGCCGTGTTGGGCGCGATGTTGGGCGGATGCCCGGTTGTCCGCTCCATCGACCGCGCGACGAACTGCACCCAGGGATCGTTGAGGTCGGTGCGCGAGGCCGGGAAGGCATCGCGGCCGATGCCTTCGGTCGTCACCCTGACGATACCGAGGCCCCGCTCGTCAAGATGCCGCTGGAGACCCGATACCGCCTGCGTGGCGTCGATGTCCACGGTGTGGCGGATCTGGCAGCGCGCCTTCGCGTGGGACGGCACCGAATTCACCGGGTTATCCGGATTGCCGGTCTGGTAGGCGAGCACGATGAAGCCGGTCCAGCAGTAGCTCTTGGCCAGCGGGCCGAGATCGACTTCGCCCCAGTCAGGGTCCGGCTCGGGCATGCCGGGGATCGGGTCGGTCTCGATGTCCTGCGCCGCGGCGATCACCTCAGACGCGATGTGCTTCGGCCGCCATTCGTCGACGAGGATCCTGCCCTGCGGCGTGGTGATGCTGGCGATGCCTTGCGCCAGGATGATCCCGGCGTCCGGCATCACCCCGCCCCAGTGGCCGCTGTGCAGCCCGCCCTCGCGTTTGAGGTCGACGACCAGGTCGAAGAACAGCCCGCCCTTGCAGCCGAGGTCGAGCTGCATCCGCTTGAACGACCGGCGCGGTCCGTCGAGACCGGCGAACAGGTCGCACTTCAGCAACTCCTTGTGGCCGTCGACGAACGCTTTCAGGCCGGGAGAGCCCTGTTCCTCGCCGGTCTCGATGAGAAACTTCACGTTGAAGCCGAGCTTGCCGCCGCGCTCCGCCAGCACCGACTCCAGCGCCATCATCGCGATCAGGTGCTGGCCCTTGTTGTCGACGGTGCCGCGGCCATAGACGCGGTCACCGACGACCTTCAGCTCATAGGGCTTGAGGCCCTCGCTCCACTCGGACTCGATGGCCCGCACCACGTCGCCGTGACCGTACAGCAGCAGGGTCGGCTTCGCCGGGTCCTCGATGCGCGAAGCGACGACGAACGGGCCGCGGCCCTCGACGCTGTTCTCGACCACCTGCGAGTCGAAGCCCATCGCGTCGAACGCGGGCACCAGCGCCTCATGGACATAGCGGTGCAGCTCCGGCGTGCGCTCCGGCACCTGGCTCTCGGTCGGGATCGCGACCCACGCTGCCAGCCTGTCGAGGAAGGCGCCATCGTCGAAGGCGGCGTGGGCGCGGGCGACCGCGCCGTCGCGGCTGCCGGTCACTTCAGCCCCTTGGCCGGCGGCGTCCCCGGTTCGCCGAGGTCCCAGTAGACGCCGGTCATGGCCTGCAGCCCCTCGCGGAAAAGCGACAGCAGCCCATGCTCATCCGGGCCGTGCTGCCCGCAGCCGGGATAGCTGTGCGAACCCATGATCGCCGGGCATTCGAGCGGGTCCTTGAAGATCGAGCGCGGGCCGCTGGCGCCGGTGTTCGGCGACACGTTCGGCCATGCCCCCGAGGTCTTCTCCATCGACTTGCAGATATACTGGACCCACGCATTGTCCGGATCGGTCCGCGCCGCCTTGTGGCCGATGCGGCCGACGTCGGTGCTGACCTCGACAGTACCGCCGAAGCCCTTCTCCTCCAGGTGCTTCTTCAGCGCCGGGATGACGACGTCCTGCTCGACGTCCACGGTGTGGCGCACCTGGCAACGCGCCTTGGCGTAGGACGGCACCGAGTTGACCGGGTTGTCGGGGTTGCCGGTCTTGTAGGCAAGGACGACGAAGCTGGTCCAGATCACTGCCTTCTCCTGCGGCGCAAGACCGGGTTCCCCCCATTCCGGGTCGAGCGGCGGCAGGTTCTTCACCGGCTCGACCTCAAGGTCCTGCGTCGCCTTGCGGACCGAATCCTTGATGTTCTTCGGCCGCCAGTCCTGGACCAGGATCTTGCCTCTCGGTGTGGTGATGCTGCTGATCGCCTGCGCCAGGATGATGCCGGCGTCCGGCATCACGCCACCCCAGTGGCCGCTGTGCAGGCCGCCCTCGCGATTCAGGTCAACGACCAGGTCGAACACGACGGCGCCGCGGTTGCCGAGGTTCAGTTCGTGCCGCTTGAACGAGCGGCGCGGGCCGTCGAGACCGAAGAACACGTCGCAGGCCAGCAGGTCCTTGTGATCGAGGATGAACTCCTTCAGCCCGATCGAGCCCTGCTCCTCGCCGGTCTCGATGATGATCTTGGAGTTGAACCCGAGCTTGCCGCCGCGCTCCTTGATCACCTTGGCGATCGAGGTCATGGCGATCAGGTGCTGGCCCTTGTTGTCGACCGTGCCGCGACCGTAGACCCGGTCGCCGTCGACCTTGACGGTCCACGGATCAAGACCCTCGCTCCACTCCTCCGGGAACGCCGTCACCACGTCGCCGTGACCGTAGGTCAGCAGCGTCGGGCGCGACTTGTCCTCGATACGCTGTGCGACGAGGATCGGGCCGCGCTGCGGGTCGGGGTTGTCGAAGATCTCGTAGCTATGATCCATGCTCTCGCAGAACGGGCCGATCTCCTCGCGCAGGTAACGGTACAGCTCCGGCTGATGGTCCAGAAGCTGGCTCTGGGTCGGGATGGCGACCCACCGGGTCAGGTCTTCGACGAACCTGCCGTCGTCGAAATGCTTGCTCACGCGCTCGATGGCGCCCTCGCGGCTGGCCATGTCTCTCGCTCCTTCTTGCTTGTCAGCTGCGCCCCGGCGCGTCCGGTTCGCCGGCGTCCCAGTAGATCCCGGCAAGGTTCGCGATCCCCTCGCGGAACAGCGGCTTCAGGCCGTGCTCGTTCGGCCCGTGCTGGCCGCAGCCCGCGTAGGAGTTCGGGATGATCATCGCGACGCAGTCGAGATGGTTGGCGAAGAAGCCGCGCGGTCCGCTGCCGCCTGCGCCGGGGCAGATGTTGATCCGCCCGCCGTGCGTTCTCTCGAGCGACTTCACGATGTGGCGGACCCAGGGATTGTCGGGATCCTCGCGGTGCGCCGGGAACAGTTCCCGTCCGGTCTCGACCACCTCGATACCGCCGAAGCCCTGTGCTGCGAAGTGCTTCTCCAGCGCCGGCCCCAGCGCCTCGCGCTTCACGTCGGCGACGTGCCGCACCTGCAGGCGCGCCCTCGCATAGGACGGCACCGAGTTCACCGGGTTGTCGGGATTGCCGCAGCGGTAGGCGAGGACGATGACGCTGGTGTTCGTCATCACCTTCTCCTCCTTGGTCAGCGACATGTCGCCCCACTCCGGGTCCTCGGGCTCGGGGATGTTATCCATCTTGTCGACGACGAGGTCGCGGGCCGCGGCACGAACCGAGTTGGGAACGGACTTCGGCAGCCAGTCATCGATCAGGATCACGCCCTTCGGCGTGGTGATGCTGCTGATCGCCTGGGCGAGGATGATGCCGGCGTCGGGCATGACGCCGCCCCAGTGGCCCGAATGGAGTCCGCCCTCGCGCTTCAGATCGACGATCAGGTCGAAGTAGGCGGCGCCGCGACTGCCCAGCACGACCTCCGGCATCTTCAGCGAATGGCGCGGTCCGTCGATGCCGAGGAAGATGTCGGTCGCCAGCAGATCGGTGTGGGACTGGATGAACGGCTCGAGGCCGTGCGAGCCTTGTTCCTCGCCGGTCTCGATGATGAATTTGCTGTTATAGCCGAGCCGGCCGCCGCGCTCGTCCAGCACCGCCTTCGTGGCCGCCATGCCGAGGCAGTGCTGGCCCTTGTTGTCGACCACGCCACGGCCGTAGACGCGCTCGCCGTCGATCTTCATCTCGTAGGGTTTCAGCCCCTCGTCCCATTCCTCCGGAAAGGAGGTCACCACGTCGCCGTGGCCATAGCTCAGCATCGTCGGCAGGGAGGAGTCCTCGATCCGGCTGGCTATCAGGACGGGGCCGCGCCCTTCGACCGGGTTGTCGAAGATCCGGACCTCATGGTCCATCGCCTCGAACTCCGGTTTCATCTCTTCCTCGAGGTAGCGGTAGAGTTCGGGCTGCCGCTCCGGGATCTGGCTTTCGGTGGGGATGGCGATACGGCGCGCCAGCGCCTCAAGGAATGCGCCGCTGTCGAAATGCTCCCGTGCGCGCTCCAGCGCGCCGTCCCTTGTTGCCATGTCTCCCCTCCTCAGCTCTTGGGCGGGTTCTCCGCCAGGTCCCAGAACAGCCCGGCCATCACGCCGAGCCCTTCCCGGGCGATTGACGCCAGCATGTGCTCGTTCGGCGCATGCTGGCTGCATCCGTTGTAGGAATGCGGAAACCACAGGGTCGGCATCCCCATGTCCTCGAACACGTCGTTCGGCAGCCCGCCGGACTGGTTCGGTGCGACATGCACGACGTTGCCGCCCACCGTCCGCTGCATCGATTCGCGTGCCCAGCCGACCCACGGATTCGCCGGATCGGTGCGCGAGGCGCGACGCCGCCGGCGCTGGTCCGCCTCGATGCTCACCATTTGAAAGCCGTTGGCATCGAGGTGCTCGCGCAGCGCCGGCTCGAAGCGGCCGGCATCGACATCGGAGGTATGGCGCAGCTGGCACCATGCCGAGGCCACATCGGACACCGCGTTGACCGGGTTGTCCGGGTTGCCGTTCTGCGACGCGAGCACGATGAAGCTGGTCCACGCCAGCATCTTCTCCGCCTGGCTCAGTCCCGGCTCGCCCCAGTCCTCCGGGAAGTCGGGCGCCTCGTCGCCGGAATCGATTTCCACGTCCTTCAGCATTTCGCGGATCAGCGGCGGAATCTGCTTCGGCACCCACTCCGGAATCAGGATGCGCCCGCGCCGGTCGACGATGGACGCGATGGCGTGCGAGAGGATGATCTCCGGGTCCTCCAGCACACCGCCCCAGTGGCCGGAATGGTGGCCGCCCTCGCGCAGCTTCACGTCGAGGCGGAAGTTGAAGCCACCCCGGCTGCCGAGGAACATGTTGGCGTGCTTCGGGCTGAGCCGCGGGCCGTCGGAGGCAATCATCACATCCGCGGCCAGCAGGTCGCGGTTGGCGTCGCAGAATTCGCGCAGGCCGCGGGAGCCGCGCTCCTCCATCATCTCCAGCACGAAGACGACGTTGAAGCCTAGCGAGCCGCCGCGCTCCTTTATCACCGCGTCCAGTGCGGCGAGGTTGACGGTGTGCTGGCCCTTGTTGTCGGCGGTGCCGCGCCCGTAGAGCCGGTCGCCCTTCCGGGTGACCGTCCACGGGTCGAGGCCCTGCGACCAGCCCGACTCCAGCCCGCGCACCACGTCGCCGTGGCCGTAGGTCAGCACCGTCGGTAGCGACTCGTCCTCGATGCGCCGCGCCACGAGGATCGGACCGGAGTCCTCATGGGGATTTGGATGCTTCGCGCACTCGAAGCCGAGCGCCTCAAGGCTCCCCGTCATCTCCTCGTCGACGTAGAGATCGAGCGCCGGGCGCTTGTCCGGTTCCTGGCTGACGCTCGGGATGGCGACGCGGCGGCTCAGTTCGGCGACGAAGCTGCCGTCGTCGAAGTAGCGGTGGGCGCGGGCGATGGCGCCGTCTCTCGTTCCCGACATGATTTCTCTCCCGACGCCCGGACAGGCGACATCGTCCTCGTGAAGCGTTCATTGGCCGGCGCGGGCCGTCGCGCCCGGACGGCGGTTCAGGTCAGCGTCTGCATCAGACGCACCAGCAGCGTCTGGCGCGGCACCAGTTTGTCTACATAGATGTGCTCGTCGTAGGTGTGGCCGCCCTCGCCGTCTGCGCCCAGCGCGTCGAGCGTCGGTATGCCGAGCGCGGCGGTGAAGTTGCCGTCCGAGCCGCCGCCGGTATGCGTCTCCGGCAGCGGGAAGTCGTATTCCGAGGCCAGACGGACCGCATGCCGGTAGAGCGCCTCGATGCCCTCCGACTTGCGGTACGGGTAGCGGTTGATCTGGCCCTCCACCTCGACCGTCACGTCAGGGTCGACCGACTTGAGCGCGAGGATTCGGGTGAGCATTTCGTCGGCGTCCCCCGCCGAATCGGCGCGCATGTCGACCTCGGCATGCGCTTCGCCGGGCACCACGTTCGGGCGGGTGCCGCCACCGGCAATGCCGACGTTGACGGTGATCCCGCGGTCGTAGTCCGTCATCGCCTCCAGCGCGAGGATCTGGTGCGCCAGTTCCTTCAGTGCGCTGCGGCCGAGTTCATGATGCGAGCCGCTGTGCGACGGGCGGCCGGTAATGCGGATGCGGATGCGGCCGGAGCCCTTCCGTGCCGTCACCACGCTGCCGCCGTTGCGGCCGGGCTCGGTGACCAGCACGTACTTGTTCTTGCGCCCCTCCTCCTCGATCAGCTCCTTCGAGGTGCGGCTGCCGGTCTCCTCATCGGAGTTGTAGAGGAAGGTCAGCGGCAGGGGCGTCTCCTCGCCCTTCGCGGCGAAGTGGCGCAGCGCGTTGTAGCCCATGTACGCGCCGCCCTTCATGTCGGCGATGCCCGGCCCCCAGGCGCCGTTGCCCTCGACCCGGAATGGCAGCCGACCGGTCAGCGTATCGAGCGGATGGACGGTATCGAGATGGCTGAGCACGAGGATGCCCGGTCCATCATCGCCCCACGGCGCGCGCGAGACGAGATGATCCCCGCGGCCGTCGCGGCCGGGGACACGCCGCACCGTCGCGTCGAGCGCCTCGTGCTGGGACTGCACGAGGTCCATCAGCCTGTTGACCGAGGCGGGTTCGGTGGTCGGTGATTCGAGTTCCACCTATTCGCGAATGCCGTCGAGAATTTCCCCGCTGTCGAAGCCAAGCGGATTCTTCGTCATCAGGCGCGCCTCAGAGTGCTTCCAGAACCTTGCGGATGCCGGCGACCATCTCGTCGATGTGCGCCTGCTCGGCGACCAGCGCCGGTGCCATGATGACGGTGTCGCCGATCACCCGCAGCATGACGCCGTTCTCGAACAGCCGCTGCAGCACCTCGTAGCCGCGGA
>JBBDQX010000044.1:0-10290 GCA_040905765.1 Acetobacterales bacterium | reverse complement strand
ACTCCAGATCCGGATCGTGCGCGTAGCCGATATCGGCGTAGCGACCGCCGATATGCGGCTGAACGATGGCGTCCTTGTCCCGCAAGGCCGCGTAAAGGTCGCGGATCGTGTGGCAATCGTTGTCGGTGTCCGAATAGTCCGCCACCAGGACGTGGGAGGAGCGATGGATCGTCTCCCCCTCGTGCCGGTAGTAGACGTTGTGGTCACCGCCCATGCCGGTGTTGCCGGACCATTCGTAGCCCGGCAGTGCGACAAACCGGCCGGGCTGCTCGAACTCCTTCGTAAGGCGGTTGAGTTCGGCCCAGAATGCCGCGTCGATCTGGAAGTCATTGCCCTGATGGCCGATCACGTCGAGGAAGGCTTTGTCACGGCCGAACTCGAAGTACGTGCGCGCCGGATTGGTCCCGACGGTTTCGCCGCTCTGGCCGTGGGTGTCCCCCCAGTAATGGACGCACCGGGCCGACTCAACGATGCGCAGCGGATTCGACCGTGCGAGCACCTGGTCCTCCGCGCCCAGAACCTCGATCACCAGGTCGCCGGGCGTTTCCACATGGAGATCCTCGACCACCGCGGCGAACGCGCCGTCCGCGATGGAAACCGTATCGGGCAGCCCCGCGACCGGGACGCTCGACCGCAAGCGGACGGTCGCATCGACACGGTCGCTCGGATTGCCCCATCGGTCCTCCGCCTTGACGCCGAGCCGGAACGGTTCGCCGGAGCGGCGCAGTGTCGGCAGGACGGCACGCCATGTGTGTGGCGGCCCCGGCAACAGCGCGACGTGCGGCGGATCGGGCAGTTCCACGAACTGGTAGGTGGCGAAGGCATCCACGAATACGCGGAACTCGAAGCGCGGCTCGGCGAAGGTCTGCGTCCGCAGGCCCGGACCGCCGCCGCTGCGGTCGCCGTAGCGGATGACGATGCGGTCGCCCTCCCGCAGGAAGCCCTTCACGACGCGGACGTGCAGCACCTTGCTGTAGGGACGGATGTTCAGCTTGGAATCGAAGGCGACCTTCAGCACCGCGCCATTGCTCGCCTCGACGGTGACATAGTTCGGCGCTGCGGGGTCGTCGAGCTGAGGGGTCCCGGTATCGCCTTGCTGGCGCACCGCCACCTTGATGCTGCCGGTGTCGTCGATGCCGAACTTGCCGGCGGTGTAGGTCAGGGTGAAGCTCTGGCAGGAGCCGCAGTCGAAACGACCGCTCGGCTCGACATCCGCGCAGCCCATGTCGTCGCGGAGGTAGGTCAGGTGCGGCAAAATCGGGGTTCCCGTCGGATCGGATCGTGGGGCGCACGGCGGCGTTGAACCGCATGGCCAAACCTGCACTTTAGCGAGGGCACAGAAGCCGGTCGACACCCATGACCGCTTCGGCCATAAACGCCGGCCCCATGCAGGTCTCCGGCCGTGCCGCACTCGCTCCCGCTGCGCCTCTCGCTGTTCTACGCCGCCGTTTTCTCGGCGCTAGGCGTGATGCTGCCGTTCATGCCGGTATGGATGAAATCGCGCGGCCTGAGCGAACTCGAGCTCGGCATGGTCTTCGCCCTCGGGCTGGGGGGGCGGAGCGGCGCCGGCCCCTTGAGGGGCCGGCTGGCCGACCGGCTCGGCACCCGCCAGCGCGTGCTCGCCGCGACGACTCTCGCATCCGCCGTCAGCTTCGCCGCTCTCCTTCCGGCCTACGGCTTTTGGCCCATACTCGTGCTTATCGCCGTCGGCAACGTGTTCTACGCGCCGATCGTCGCGTTGGGCGATGCGCTGACAATCCATCATGCACAGCGGCGCGGGCTGGACTACGGCCGCATCCGGCTCTGGGGCTCGTTGACCTTCATCGGCGCCGCCGCCGGCACCGGCTGGTTGCTGACGGGCCGCGAACCGGATCTGATCATGTGGCTGATCGTGGGCTTCATGGGCGTGACGTTCCTGTGCACGCTCTGGATGCCGGACGTCGAACCGGACCTCGACCGCAAGCCGACTCCGCTGTCCTTCCTGGCGCTGCTGCGCCATCCGGTATTTCTGCTGATGATGGGCGCGGGCGCCCTGATCCAGGGCAGCCATAATCTCCTCTACCTGTTCGGCACGCTGCACTGGCAGGCGGCGGGCCATCCGGACGTCACCATCGGACTGCTCTGGGCGACCGGCGTGATCGCCGAGGTCGTGCTGTTCGCCTGTGGCAACAGGGTGGTCTCGCGGCTGGGGCCGGGGCGTCTGCTACTGATCGCCGCCGCGGCGGGTACCGTCCGCTGGACCGTGACGGGTTCCACCGACGCCCTGCCGGTCCTGTTCGCCGTACAGGTCCTGCATGCCGCGACCTTCGGCTGCACCCATCTCGCGGCCGTCCATTTCATCGGCCGGGCGGTGCCGCAAGAGTTCGCCGCAACGGCGCAAAGCCTGTACGCCTCGGTCGCCATCGGCGGCTTCTCCGGCATCATGGCCCTGATGTCGGGATACCTCTATGCCGGCCTCGGGGGGTCGGCTTTCTTCGTCATGGCACTTCTGACGCTGGCTTCCGCAGTGCTTGGACTTGCCCTGGTCCGACGCTGGGACGGCAAGGAACTCGACTTCGGACCCGCTGTCAGGTGCCCTTCCTGAGCTTGCCCTCGCGCCGAACGATATAGACCGAGGCCCCGGCGACGATGGCGATGCCGAGGATGGTCAGCGGCCCCGGCAGCTCGGCGAACAGCAGCAAGCCGAACAACACCGCCATCGGCATCCGCGCGAATTCCAGCGGCGCGACGATGCCGACCTCCCCGTGCGCGAAGGCACGGGCGAAGAACGACTGCCCGAGATAGGACATCACGCCGGTCAGCGCGAGCAGCAGCCACTGAAAGGGATCCGGCGTCTGCCAGTACCAAAGAGCGAAGGGCGCGATCATCAGGACCGCGAAGGCATGCGAGTAGAAGCTGCCGAGCATGCTCGATTCGCCCGCCAGCTTCTTCAGGGTCACGAAGACGCCGCAGCCGCCAAGCGCCCCCAGCAGCGCCACCAGCATCCACGGATTGACCTCGCCGGTCGGCCGGACGATCAGCAGCACGCCGGCGAAGCCGATCGCGGTGGCTGCCCAGCGCCGGAACCGGATCGGCTCGCCGAGCACCAGCGCAGCGATGAGGATCGACCATAACGGCGTGCTGAACGTCAGCGCGACGGCGTCGGCGAACAGCAGGTTGGCGAGTCCGAACGCGAAGCAGGTGAGCGACGCGATTCCGAAGAACGAGCGGAGGAAATGGAGTCCGAGCCGCGGCGTCGCCAGGGCCCGCGGCCCCTGCCGCACCAGCCACGGCAAGGCCGCCAGTATGCCGAACGCCATCCGCAGGAATATGACGACGGTGACCGGCATCCCCTGATGCTGCATCAGCTCCTTGAGCATGATCTGCATGACCGTGAACGTCGTCACCGCCGCCAGCATCCATAACGCGCCGGCGAGGTTGTTGACCGGTGGGCCGGCGTCAGGCGCGGCCACGGTCGCGGTCCCCTTCGCTGCGCAGGCGGGCCTCGCGCGTTGCGATGTACCAGGCGGAGCCGACGATCAGGGCCATCCCGGAAACGGCGATTACGTCAGGCAGCTCGGCGAAAAGCATGAAGCCTAGCGCCGCCGCCACCGGCAGCCTGACGTAGTCCATTGGCGCCACGATGCTGACTTCTCCGCGCTCGAAGGCCCGCGTGAAGCAGTACTGGCCGATGGCAGCGGTAAGGCCGATGGCGGCCACCAGCCACCACTGCACGACCGTCGGCCACTGCCATACAGCGACCGCAAAAGGCAACGGCAGCACCGACCCCACGAGCTGGACGTAGAAGATCGTGGTCAGCGGGCTCTCGGTCCGGCCGAGACGGCGCAGCAGCAGCATCACCACGCTGACGCAAAGCGCGCTGCCGACGACGGCGAACATCGCCGGGTCCATGCCGACGCCGGGCTTGGCGATCATCAGCACCCCGACGAAGCCGACGACCGTCGCCGTCCAGCGCCGTACCCGGACAACCTCGCCCAGCACCAGCACCGACAGCAGGACCGACCACAAGGGCGTCGTGAACTGGATCGCCACGGCATCGGCGAGGATGATGCGCGACAGGCCGAAGGTGAACAGCGCCAGCGACAGGAAGCCGAGCAGCGACCGTGCGAGTTGCAGCCGCAGGAACCGCGTCCGCGCCAGCCGCCATGTGCCGCCGCCGGCCCAGACCAGCGCCGGCAGGATGAACAGCAGCGCCGCGAACATCCGCAGGAAGACGATGAGGGCGACCGGCAGCTCGAGCGTGAGCTGCTTCATCATCGCCATCATCACCGTGAACAGCAGGCCGGCGGCCAGCATCCACAGCGCCCCAACGACATTGTCGGGAAGGCCGCCGGCGGATTCCTGCTCTGCGACGGGCATCGACGTGCCCGTCGCCGCTATTTCTTCGCCGCCGCCAGGGCCTTTTCGCGGATCTGGCTGAGCGTCGCCCGGGTAGTGAGGTGTTCCTGGTCCACCATCAGTTCGATCAGCGCCGGCTTGCCGGCCGCCACGCAGCGGTCGAAGGCCGGCCCGAACTCCTTCGTTTCGCTGACCACCTCGGCATGGCCGCCATAGGCCTCCATGATCTTTGCGAAGCTAGGGTTCTGCAGGGTGGTGCCGATCACGCGCTCCGGGAAGTCGCGCTCCTGATGCATCCGGATGGTGCCGTACATGCCGTTGTTGAACAGCAGGATGATCGGCTTGCCTCCGTGCTGGAATGCGGTGACGACTTCCTGCCCGGTCATCATGAAGCCGCCGTCGCCGACAGTGGCGACGACCATGCGGTCCGGGTACATGATGCTGGCGGCGGTCGCCGCCGGCACGCTGTAGCCCATCGCGCCCACGGTCGGACCGAGGTAGCGCTGGCGCTTGCGGAAATTCAGGAACCGGCCGGGCCATGCGGCGTGGTTGCCGGCGTCGCAGGTCACGATGCCGTCGTCCGGCAGCTTCGAATCGAGGATGTGCATGCACTCCGCGAGGTCGAGCTTGCCCGGCAGCTTCGGCGACTCGAGCGACGTCACGCGATCGGCGCGGGCCGACTTCGCCCACTCGCCCCAGCCACCCTTGACATCCTCCAGCGCGACCGCCGCGGCAGCGAACTCCGGCATCCCGGCCTGGATCGCCAGCGTCACCTGATGGACGCGGCCGATCTCGCCCGAATCCGGGTGGACATGGACGATGGTCTGGGTCGGCGTCGGCACCGACAGCGTCGTGTAGCCGCCGGTGGTGATGTCGCCGAGCCGCGCGCCGGCGACCAGCAGAAGATCGCAATCCTTGATCCGCTGGACCAACGCCGGGTCCGTCGCCGGCGAGATGTCGCCCACGTAGGTGGGCATGGTCGCATCGAAGATGTCGTGACGCCGGAAGGTCACGCAGGTAGGCAGGTTGTTGGCTGCGGCGAAGGCGCGGATATCGTCGCGTGCCTTGTCGTCCCAGCCGGCACCGCCGACCATCAGCAGCGGCTTCTTCGCCTTCGCCAGCATCTCGCGCATCTGCTGCATCTGCGCCGGGCCCGGATGGGCGCGGACCGGCATGTAGGGCCGGCTGTCCGGCGCCGTCGTGATGTCGCGCTGCATGTCCTCGGGAATGGAGACCGCCACCGGCCCCGGCCGCCCCGACGCCGCCATGTGGAAGGCGTGGTTCATGATCTCCGGGATACGGTCGGCCTGCTCGATCTGCGCCGTCCACTTGGTGGTCTGGGAGAACAGCCGGCGGTAGTCCATCTCCTGGAAAGACTCGCGGTCATAGCTGTCCCGCGGTACCTGGCCGATCAGCATCACCATCGGCGAGGAATCCTGGAAGCCGGTGTGCAGCCCGACCGCCCCGTGGCAGGCGCCCGGCCCGCGGGTGACGATGACAACGCCGGGCTTGCCGGTGAGCTTGCCGTAGGCTTCCGCCATGTTGGCGGCGCCCGCCTCGAACCGGCAGGTGACGACCTTCACGTCGTCGCGATGCTCGTAGAGGCCGTTGAGCAGGGCGAGGTAACTCTCACCCGGCACGCAGAAGACGTGGTCGACCCCGTGTACCTTGAGGGCATCGGCAAGGGCCTGCCCGCCATCGCGGGAGTTCGCATTAGATGCCATGACTGTCTCGCTCGGTGAATCGGTCGAATGGGATGAGGCCGGACTGGAAAGGTAGCGCCGTCGCCTCTATTGGGAAAGCCGCTCGGCCGATTCCCGGTCGATGCCGGCCTTCTCCGCGGCCTGCAACACCTGGTCCCAGGTGTTGTCGTCGAGCTTCAGGCCATCCTGCAGGCGCTGCTTCTTCAGGCGCACCTCCATATCCCCCGGCATCAGTACCTCCTGGCCGGGGATCGGATCGGCATCAGCCACGAAGTCCACGAACTGGGCGAACTCCTGCTGGATGTGCTCGACATCGCCGAACGTCGCCGGATCGATGACGATGGCGAACAGGTTGTTCTTGGACTGCGCGATGCGGTCCGGCTCGCCCGGCTTCTTGGTGCCGCCGTCGCTGAGCAGACCGGCGAAGATGTCGGTGAAGATATTGAGGCCGGAGCCCTTGTGCGCGCCGAACGGAACAACGGAGCCGTGCCTGTCGTCGTAGACGGCGTTCGGGTCGTCGGTGAAAGATCCGTCCTTCGTGACG
Source organism: Acetobacterales bacterium (assembly GCA_040905765.1). Taxonomy (GTDB): domain Bacteria; phylum Pseudomonadota; class Alphaproteobacteria; order JBBDQX01; family JBBDQX01; genus JBBDQX01. The sequence continues at coordinate 3,705 of JBBDQX010000044.1, read as the reverse complement.
ATGCACTTGATGGGCAGCTTCTCGCCCTTGTTCCGCGCGACCCGCACCTTGCCCATCGCCACGCTGGCGGTCGAGATATCCAGGATCATCGGGTGATGGCCCTTGCGCGGTGCGCCCATCGCTATCGGTCCGGCGCCCAGCGTACTGCGGGTACCGCCGAACGGGGCGATCTCGCCGCCACCCAGCTTTGGGGAGTTGGCCATGACGATCGACATCTTGCCCGCCTCGGCCGCCTGCTCGGGATAGGCGCCGAGCCGACCCACATGGCCCGCATTGCGCAGGGCCGTCATCGCCACGCCGAACTTCTCCGAGCGCTCTATCGCGGCAGCCATGGCCTCGCGCGCGACCACCTGGCCGAAACCGGCCTCGCCATCGAAGATCGACACGGCGGCGAAGTCGGCGGCGAGCCTCGCGTGACTGTTGGGCACCACACGGTCGTCGAGCACCGCAGCGACATACGGCAGCGTGCGGATCACGCCGTGCGAATCGTGCCCCACCAGGTTGGCGGTCACCAGGTGGTCGGCGACGATCTCCGCCTCCTCCTGCTTGCTGCCCACCCCCTTGAATATCTCGGCGATCAGACGCCAAAGCGCATTGCTCGTGACCTGCTTCACGGCGTTCCTCCTTGTCGATTCCCGTAGCCCCGCGGGGACGAACGGTTGAGGCCGGACGAAGCCGGCCGGCGCGGAAGCCCTTTCGCCCCAAGCACCGGAGGATTTCTCGCCCGTGCCGGATGGCGCGTCTTCCATCATGTCGCCGCGAAGGTAGACCGGCGCCTCGCCGCGCGCCAGCATTTGCCGCCGCCTGACGACGCAGAACTCGACAAGATAGGTGAGCAGGCCGACACCGAGGACGTCCGAACGCCATTCCGCGAACATCACCGACAGGGCGGCACCTGCAGCCAGCCGATGCAGCCCAGGCGTCGTTCCACCAGCGTCGCGTCTTCTCGTCGAACATCACCACCAGGCAGGCCAAATAGGGGGTGCCCCAATTTGGGCCGCGGAAACAATGATCGGTCTCTCATCGGCGGCATTTCTCCCCTGCCATTGAGCCTGTCGCGCCGATGCCGTATGTGAATGCGGTACACTGCGCAGGCTTCCCGATGCCGAAACGCCGCCCGCCGAAAGACCTCGATCCCGTCACGCTGGAAATCCTGTGGACCCGTCTCGTCAGCATCGTCGACGAGGCAGCCGCGACCCTTGAGCGCACCTCGTTCTCGACACTGGTCAGGGAATCGAACGACTACGCGATCGTGCTCACGGATGCCGCCGGCCGGTCGCTGGCGCAGAACACGAAGTCGATCCCCTCGTTCATCTGCACCCTGCCGGCCACGGTCCGGCACTTCCTGAGGCTGTTCCCCGTCGGGGCGCTGCAGCCGGGCGATGCTATCGTCACCAACGATCCCTGGATCGGCACCGGGCACAAGCCGGACATCAACGTGGCAATGCCCATCTTCCGCAAGGGCCGCCTCGTCGCATTCGCCGCCGCGGTGAGCCACGTCCCCGACATCGGCGGACGGCTGCGCTGCACCGGCGTGCGGGAGATATTCGAGGAAGGCCTCCACATCCCGCCCGCCAAGCTGATGGAAGGGGGCAAGCCGAACGAGCTGCTGTGCCGCATGATCGAGAGCAACGTCCGCGTTCCGGCCCAGACGATGGGCGACGTGTGGGGCCTCGTCTCCTCCTGCCGGATGATGGAACGACGGCTGCTGCACATGCTCGACGAGACCGGCGTCGACCTTGCCGCCTTCGGTACGGAGGTCCAGAGCCGCGCCGAGAAATCGATGCGCGCCGCCATCCGTGCGATTCCGGACGGCACCTACAAATCGGAAATCTGGAACGACGGTTTCGAGGATTCCGGCCCCATCCGCGTCAACCTCGCGCTCACGGTGACCGGCGACCGGATCGACATGGACTTCGCCGGCTCATCGCCGCAGCTGCCGAAGTCGGTGAATGTCGTCCCCTCCTACACCTTCGCCTACTCCTGCTACGGCGCGAAATGCGTGCTGGCGCCGGAAGTGCCGAACAACGACGGCTGCTACCGCCCCTTCACCACGACGGCGCCGGACGGATCGATCCTCAACCCCCGGTTCCCCGCCGCCGTCGTGGCGCGGCACGTCGTCGGCCACCTGCTGCCGCCGGTGGTGATGGCGGCATTGTCCGAAGCGGTTCCCGACCGGGTGCAGGCGGCGCCCGGCTCGCCCGGCTGCTCGTTCAACATGGCGGGCGAGGAGAACGGCCGCGCCTACGCGACCGTCAGCTTCCTCAATGGCGGACAGGGCGCCTCGATGCACCGCGACGGCCTGCCCACGCTCTGCTTCCCGTCCAACCTCAGCAACGTGCCGATCGAGGTGATGGAGAACGAAGCGCCGATCCAGGTCATCCGGCGCTCGATCCTGCGCCGCAGCGGCGGCAAGGGTGCGCATCAGGGCGGCGACGGCATGCGCTTCGAGGTGCTGACGCGCAACCGCACCCCTGCGATCACCACCTGCCTGATCAATCGCCGTCTGCAGCCGGCCCAAGGCCTGCTCGGCGGCAGCGCGGGTGCCCGCGGACGCTACCGCATCAACGGCCGCGACACCGATCCGACCGAGCCGCGGGTCGTCAATTACGGCGACCGCATCCTCATCGACACGCCCAGGGGCGGCGGCTTCGGCGCCCCGAAGCGCTGACGGCGTGGCCGGCACGGACCCGGCCGATACCCTGCGCCGCGCCATCGCGCGCCACCAAGCCGGCGCGCTCGATGAAGCGGAACAGCTTTATCGCGAGGTGCTCCTGCTCAGGCCGGAGGAGCCGGACGCACTCAACCTGCTCGGCGCCCTCGCCCTTCAGCGCGGCGACCCGGAACGCGCCATCGACCTGATCTCGCGTTCGGTCGCACTGCGGCCTGGCCACGCCGGTGCCTACGCCAACCTCGGAAGCGCGCTGCGCGCGGTGGGGCGGATCGAGGACGCAGTCTCCCAGCTTCGTCGTGCGGTCAAGCTGGACCCGGCCCCGGCAGAGAACTGGGATGCGCTCGCCTCCGCTCTGGAAGGCGCCGGCGACATCGACGAAGCGGAGCGCAGCTACACCGAGGCGCTTCGGCGTAGCCCGCAGCTCGCCGGCGCGCACAACAATCTCGGCAACCTGATGCGCCGTCGCGGGCGGCTTGCGGAAGCCCGACGCCATATCGAACGAGCGCTCGCGTTGATGCCCGGGAACCCGGTCGTGCAGAGCAGCCTTGCGACATTGCTGCTGGATGAGGGACGCGCGCCGGAGGCGGAAGCGATACTGCGCAAGGTGGTCGCGGCCGACCCCGGCACAGGCGCGGCACACAACAATCTCGGCAACGCGTTGCTGGCGCTCGGCCGGCCCGACGATGCCGCAGCCAGCTACGCCGAAGCCGCCCGACTGCTGCCGGAAGCGGCGGAACCCGAGAGCAACCTTGGAGCCGCCCTGGTCGAGGCGGGCGACTTCCAGACCGCCCTGCCCCGCTTCGAACGCGCGCTGGAGCGGCGCGCGGACTATGTCGAAGCCCTGTCCGGTGCCGTGTGGTGCCGCCAGAACCTTTGCCGGTGGGACGGCCTGCCGGCGCTGGCCGCGAGGCTCCTTGAACAGGTAGAGCACCGGATCGCCGAGGGCCTGCCGCCGGCGCTGCCGCCGTTCCGATCGCTGTGCCTCGACACCACGCCGGCACAGCAACGACGGATCGCCGAAGCGCATGCCC
>JBBDQX010000043.1:0-10298 GCA_040905765.1 Acetobacterales bacterium | reverse complement strand
GAGGATCGAATAGCGGGCCGAGTATTCGTTGACGTTCGCGGTGCGGTGCCGGATCCACTGGCGGGCGACGAAGATCGGCAGCTTCACGTGGTACTTGATCTCGCACATCTCGAACGGCGTGGTGTGCCAGTGCCGCATGAGGTAGTTGATCAGTCCGGAGTCCTGCTGCACCCGGCGCGTGCCGCGGCCGTAGGACACGCGGGCCGCCTGCACTACCGCGGCGTCGTCGCCCATGTAGTCGACCACCCGGACGAAGCCGCGGTCGAGCACCGGCAGCGCCTGGTAGAGGATCTCCTCCAGCGCCGGCACGGTGGCGCGGCGGGTATCGGAAGTCGCGGCCCGCGCGGCCTCGATCTCCTGCTGCTGTTCGGGGGTGAGAGACATCGGCATCCCGGCTCGGCTGGTCGCGGCGGGCGGCAATGTACCCGACACTCGGCGATCTTCAAACCGGCGAGGAATGCGCTATATTGGAGTCGTCGGGCAACCGGCTATGGCGATAAACGTGCCGTGTAATAAGCGCTGCGGACCCGGGGGCAGTACCCGGCGCCTCCACCATCTTACGGTCTGCCGGAACCTTCCGGCCCGTCATGGGGGCGAACCAGGATCGACGCGTGTGTAAAGACGGTGCTTTCGCCCGGCATGGTACCGCCGTTATCGGGCCATCGCTTAAATGCGAACGACAACCAGGCGGCTCCGGCCGCAATTGCTGCCTAACTTCGGTTAGCAGCGGGGTTTCGGTGGGTTCCCTGGCAACAGAATAACCCACCACCTTCCCCTGTGCCTCGACCGCTGCTTGACGCGCCGCCCACGGGCGGGCCAGTCTTTTCGCGTCGGCACGCGGCCTGATTCCGGTGTGTCGATCCGTGATCGGGAGGCGATGCTTCGGCCGGGCGGGGAGCAGGCCCGGAGACGAGGAAGAAGAAATGAGCGAATCGGTTCTGCCCTACGACCGGATGGTGGAGGAAGCGCTGCGCGGGGTGGTGCGCCGCGCGCTGCGCCATGTCGCCGTGCGCGGCCTGCCCGGCGAGCATCACTTCTATGTGACCTTCGACACCGGCGCCCCGGGCGTCGAGGTCTCGGACCGCCTGCGCGCGCAGTATCCGGCCGAGATGACCATCGTGCTGCAGCACCAGTTCTGGGACCTCGCCGTGGACGACAACGGGTTCCAGGTCGGCCTCAGCTTCCAGGCGGTGCCTGAGACCGTGCGGGTGCCGTTTGGCGCGATCACAACCTTCGTCGATCCCTCGGTGAACTTCGGGCTGCAGTTCCGCCAGGAGGAAGGCGAGGAGGACGTCCTGCCGCAGGCGACCACCAGCCGCAAGGCCGGCGCCAACATGCCGGTGCCGCAGGAGCCAGCCCCGGCGCCGGCGGCGCCCGAGGCGACCGCCGACGAGCCGGTCCAGGGCGCCGACGTCGTCAACCTGGATTCCTTCCGCAAGAAGTAACCTCCCGGGCCACCTCCGTGCCCGGGCCTTTCCCAGAGGCCCGCGATGAGCGATTTCGCCTATACTGACTTGTTCCCACTCGGCCCCGACGAGACGCCGTACCGCAAGCTGACGGGCGACCACGTCTCGGTCGCCGAGTTCGCCGGCAAGCGCATGCTGCAGGTCGAGCCGGAAGCGCTGACGCTGCTGACGCGCGAGGCGTTCAAGGACATCTCGCACCTGCTGCGCCCGGCGCACCTGCGCCAGCTGCGTAACATCCTCGAGGATCCGGAGGCGTCGGACAACGACCGCTTCGTCGCCTACGAGTTGCTAAAGAACGCCAACATCTCGGCGGGCGGGATCCTGCCGATGTGCCAGGACACCGGCACCGCGCTGATCCTCGGCAAGAAGGGCCAGCAGGTCTGGACCGGCGGCGGCGACGAGGCGGCGCTGTCGGAGGGAGTCTTCCTCGCCTACCGCGACCTCAACCTGCGCTATTCGCAGGTCTCGCCGCTGTCGATGTTCATGGAGAAGAACACCGCCAGCAACCTGCCGGCGCAGATCGACCTGCACGCGGTCGGCGGCGACGCCTACAAGTTCATGTTCGTCGCCAAGGGCGGCGGCTCGGCGAACAAGGCGTTCCTGTTCCAGGAAACTCCGGCGCGGCTCAACCCTGCCTCGATGCTGCCGTTCCTCGAGGAGAAGATCGCTTCGCTCGGCACCTCCGCCTGCCCGCCGTACCACCTCGCCATCGTCATCGGCGGCACCTCGGCCGAGATGACGATGAAGACGCTGAAGCTGGCGAGCTGCCACTATTACGACGCGCTGCCGACCGCCGGCGGCGCGGACGGCCACGCCTACCGCGACATCGAGATGGAGGAGCAGATATTCCAGATGTCGCAGAAGCTGGGCATCGGCGCGCAGTTCGGCGGCAAGTACTTTGCCCACGACGTGCGCGTCATCCGTCTGCCGCGCCACGGCGCGTCGCTGCCGATCGGCGTCGGCGTCTCGTGCTCGGCGCACCGCCAGGCGCTCGGCAAGATCACGCCGGACGGCGTGTTCCTCGAGCAGCTCGAGACCAACCCCGCGAAGTACCTGCCCGAGGTGACGCCGGCGCAGCTGGAGGCCGATGCCGACGCCGTCGCCATCGACCTGACCCGCCCGATGGCCGAGACGCTGCAGGCGCTGCACGGCAATCCCGTCGGCACCCGCGTCAGCCTGACCGGCCCGATCGTCGTGGCGCGCGATCTGGCGCACGCCAAGCTGAAGGAACGGCTCGATTCCGGCGAGGGGCTGCCGGAATACTTCAGGCAGCACTGCATCTACTACGCCGGCCCGGCGAAGACGCCGAAGGGCTACGCCTCGGGCTCGTTCGGCCCGACCACCGCCGGGCGCATGGACTCCTACGTCGACCCGTTCCAGGCCGCAGGGGGCAGCATGGTGACGCTGGCCAAGGGCAACCGCTCTCCGGTCGTCGCCGCGGCCTGCAAGAAGCATGGCGGGTTCTACCTCGGCTCGATCGGCGGGCCGGCGGCGGCGCTGGCGCAGGACTGTATCCGCAAGGTCGAGGTGCTGGAGTATCCCGAACTCGGCATGGAGGCGATCTGGCGCATCGAGGTAGAGAACTTCCCCGCCTTCATCGTCGTCGACGACCAGGGCAACGACTTCTACAAACGCCGACAGCCACAGCAGCCGGAGGCCGTGTCATGAACGGACGCACCGATATCGACATCGAGAAGTTCAGGAAGCTGCTGCTGGAGGAGCGCGCGGAGCTGCTGGCCGACGACAGGGCGCACGAGCACGACCGCGATCCCGTTGGCCCCGATTCCAGCCTGGGCCCGCAGTCGCGCATGGACGCCATGCAGCAGGCGGAGATGGCGCGCGCCATGCACGAGCGGCATGGCGTCCGACTGCGCCAGATCGACGCCGCGCTGCAGCGGATCGAGGAGGGCGAGTACGGCTACTGCGTGCAGACCGGCGAACCGATCGAGATCGAGCGACTGCGCGCCGACCCGGCCACGGCGCTCAGTGTCGAGGCCGCGCGCCAAAACGAAACCCGACGCCGGCCCACATGAGGTCGCCGTGCCGGACGACACCGACATCGCGCGCCTCAAGCAGGTGCTGCTCAACGAACGCCGGACGCTGACGGCGGACGACGCCGCGCACGCGCAGGATCGCAGCCCGGTCGAACTCGACCAGACCCGACAGGGCCGCCTGTCCCGCATCGACGCGGTGCAGCAACAGGAGATGGCCAAGGCGGTGCACGCCCGCACAGAAGCGCGCCTGCGCCAGATCGACGCCGCGCTGCAGCGGATCGACGACGGCGACTACGGCTGCTGCCTGAGCTGCGGCGAGGAGATCGCTTCGCGGCGGATCGAAGCCGACCCGGCGACCCCGCGCTGCATCGACTGCGCCAGCGGCCGCCGCCGCTGATCCTCGCCCGGAGACGCCCGTGCGCATCGACCGCATCGACCACTTCGTCATCCCCTGCAGCGACGTCGAGACGACCGCGGCGTTCTACGAGAAGGTGCTCGGCGGTCAGCTGAAGCCCTACCGTCCCGGGCGGCCGGCGCTGCACTTCGGCCGCTGCAAGATCAACTTCCAGCCGGCGGTGATCCCGTCCGGGATGGAACGGCCGCCGAAGCGCGCGACCAACCCGGTGCCCGGCAGCCAGGACTTCTGCTTCATCGCCGCCGCCAGCGCGGCCGAGATCGTCGCCCGCGTGCAGGCATGCGGCATCGAGATTGAGGAAGGGCCGGTCACACGGAACGGCGCCGCCGGGGAGATGACCTCGGTCTACTTCCGGGACCCCGACGGCAACCTGGTCGAGATCGCCACCTACGGCGATGGCGGCTGAGCTTAGGGCAGCCGGCCCGTCGGACGCCGCCGCCGCCGTCTTCCTCGCCCACGGCGCCGGGCTCGGCATGGACGCCCCGTTCATGCGGGCGGTGGCGGAGGGACTGGCCGGCCACGGGCTGCGGACGATCCGCTTCGAGTTCCCCTACATGGCCGCCACCCGGGCGGACGGCAAACGACGGCCGCCCGACCGCATGCCGGCGCTGCTGGCCCGGTTCCGCGCGGTCGTCGCGGACACGCCGACGGCGCGTGTCGTCCTCGCCGGCAAGTCGATGGGCGCGCGGGTGGCGCTGGCCCTGTGCCGCGAGCGGGAGGCCAAGGACCTGCCGCCGTCAGCGGCGCTGTGTTTCGGCTTTCCGTTCCACCCGCCGGGCAAGCCGGACCGGCTGCGCACCGACGCCTTCGAGAACCTGCGCACGCCGACGCTGGTACTGCAGGGCAGCCGCGACCCGTTCGGCACGTTCGCCGAGGCGGGCGGCCTCGGCCTGCCCGGCTGCGTCACCCTGCGCGCGGTGCCGGACGGCGACCACGGCTTCAAGCCGCGCAAGGCGAGCGGCCGGACCGAAGCCGGCAACATCGCTGACGCGGTCGCCGCGGCGGCCGCGTTCATCGCCCGGACGTGAGCGTCCCGCTCGTCGATCCGGCGGCGCTGGGCGCTTTCGTCGTGGCCGCGCTGGCGATCGTACTGTCGCCCGGCCCGGACACCATGCTGATCCTGCGGCACGCGCTCGGCCACGGCCGGCGCGCCGGCTTCGCCGCCGTGGCCGGCGTCCAGGCCGGGCTGCTGACGCACACGGCGCTGTCGGTCGCCGGCCTGTCGGTGGCGCTCGCATCCTCGCCACGGCTGTTCGGAGCGATCGCCGCCGCTGGCGCGCTGTGGCTCGGCTGGCTGGGCATCCAGGCGATGCGCGGCGGCGCACTACCGGACACGGCGGCCCGGACCGGCAACCGGACGACCGCGCTTTCCGCCGGCCGCGACGCGATGCTGACCAACCTGCTGAACCTGAAGGTGCTGCTGCTGTTCCTCGCGCTGATGCCGAACTTCGTCGCGCCGGCGCGCGGCGACGTGCCGGCCCAGCTCGCGCTGCTCGGCGCCGTGCTGATCGCCGTCAACGTGCTCTGGCAGGTCGGGCTGGTGCTGGCGGCGGACGCGATGCGCCGGCTGCTGACGAATCCGCGGGTGGCGCGGCGGCTGTCGCAGGCGACGGGTGCGGTGCTGCTCGGCTTCGCCGCGCTGCTGGTGCGCGACTACCTGCTGCCCGGCTGAGGCGCCTCAGTCGAAGCCGTAGAACACCGCCGGCGTGTCGACGAGGTTCTCCCCTTCCTCTTCGCCCCGTCGATGCCATACTTCGCCAGCATGTCGACGAGAAGGCCGTCGTTCGGCACCGGCTTGCGGAGAGAAGATCGGCGCGACCGTGCCGGCGTCGGCCCCGGGAGAATGAGATGAGCAGCAACGTCCGTACCGAAAGCGATTCGCTGGGTCCCGTCGAGGTGCCAGCCGAGCGCCTGTGGGGGGCCCAGACGCAGCGGTCGCTGCAGAATTTCCGGATCGGCGGCGAGACCATGCCACCGGCGCTGGTCCGCGCCTTCGGCATCCAGAAAAAGGCGGCGGCGCAGGCCAACATGGCGCAGGGACTGCTCGACGAGAAGATCAGCAACGCCATCGTCGCGGCCGCCGACCGGGTGATCGCCGGCGAACTGGCGGAGGAATTCCCGCTGGTCGTCTGGCAGACCGGATCCGGCACCCAGACCAACATGAATGCCAATGAGGTAATCGCCAACCTGGCGAGCGAGACGCTGGGCGGAAAGCGCGGCGAGAAGCGGCCGGTCCACCCGAACGACCACGTCAACATGAGCCAGTCGTCGAACGACAGCTTTCCCGCGGCGATGCACATCGCCGCCGCGGACGAGTCGCACAACCGCCTGCTGCCGGCGCTGCGCCACCTGCACAAGGTGCTCGACGAGAAGGCGCGCGCGTTCAACGGCATCGTCAAGATCGGCCGCACGCACCTGCAGGATGCGACGCCCCTGACGCTCGGACAGGCGTTCTCCGCCTACGCCAGGCAGGTCGAGCTGGGCATTGCCCGGGTCGGCGATACCCTGCCGCGCGTGTACGCGCTCGCGCAGGGCGGCACCGCCGTCGGCACCGGGCTGAATTCTAGGGCGGGCTTCGACCGGCTGTTCGCCGAGAAGGTGGCGGGGATCACCGGCCTGCCGTTTTTCGCCGCCGACAACAAGTTCGAGGGCATGGCGGCGCACGATGCGATGGTCGAGCTGTCGGGTGCGCTCAACACCCTCGCCTGCTCCGCCATGAAGATCGCCAACGACATCCGCCTGCTCGGCTCGGGGCCACGCTGCGGCCTCGGCGAACTGATCCTGCCGGCCAACGAGCCCGGCTCCTCGATCATGCCCGGCAAGGTCAACCCGACGCAGTCGGAAGCCCTGACGATGGTCTGCGCGCAGGTGATGGGCAACCACGTCACCGTCAGCGTCGCCGGCTCGAGCGGGCATCTCGAACTGAACGTGTTCAAGCCGGTGATCATCTTCAACGTGCTGCAGTCGATCCGCCTGCTGGCCGACGCCGCGAACAGCTTCGCCGACAATTGCGTCGTCGGGATAGAGGCCAATACCGACCGCATCGGGCAGCTTCTCAAGGACTCGCTGATGCTGGTGACGGCGCTGAACCCCCATATCGGCTACGACAAGGCGGCCGAGATCGCCAAGAAGGCCCATGCGGAAGGCGGCACCCTGAAGGAGGCCGGCGTCGCGCTCGGCTACCTGACCGAGGCTCAGTTCGACGAATGGGTACGACCCGAGACGATGATCGGACCGCGGCAGGGCTGAGCGCCCCCCATGGCAGCCACCGGGGCACGCATCTCCAAACGCTCGGTGACCATCGCGGGCCACCGGACCAGCGTATCGCTGGAGACGGCGTTCTGGGACGAACTGCAGCGGATCGCCGCCATCGACGGACTGTCCTTCAACGCGCTGGTCAGCCGCATCGACAGTGAACGCGACGAGCAGCACGGCAACCTGTCCGCGCGGCTCCGCGTCTACGTGCTGGAATGGCTGAAGCGGAACCCGGATCGCTAGCGGCCAAGGGTGTCGAGGATGCCCTTCAGCAGGTCCTCCGGGCGCGGCTTGCCGCCCGACTGCGATTCTGAGGGCGCGGCGTCCCGCGGTGGCGGCGCGCTGCCGTCCGGCCCGGGCTGCTGCTGTTGCTGCTGCGGCGCGGCCCCCGGCACCAGGCGCTCGAGCAGGCGGCCGGCACTCCGCTGCAGCAGGTAGGCCTGCAGCTTCTCGAACTGGAACACCTTGCGCGGGTTGTCGAGCGGTCCGACCAGCCGCATCCCGAACGGCGGCGCCGAGGGGTGCTGGATGAGCTGGAAGGTCGAGGTCAGGTCGACCGACCAGCCGGCGACGTTCACCGCACCGACGCCCTTGCCGGTGCCGGCCTCTGCCTCGATGGTCAGGTCGTCGGTGCGAGCGACGCCGTTCTCGATGTCGAAGGTACCGTCGAGGCGGGAGAAGCGGGTCTCGCCGCCACCCATGCCGGCCTCCAGCAGGCCGAGCAGCGCGACGGCGCTGTCGATCTGTCCGAGCTGCTGGCTGACGCGGCTGAGGTCGAAGCCGCGGATCACGCCGTCGCGTACCTGGACTGTGCCGGTACCGTCGAGCGACGACACCAGCGCCTGCTCGGTCCGGCCACGCCCGGCGAGGCTGGCCTGGAAGTCGAGCTTTCCGTCGGCGAGGTCGATGTTGGCGACGTCGAGCAGCGCCTGACGGATGCCGCCGTTCTTGACCGCGAGATCGGCCTGCAGCGCACCCTCGCTGACTTGTCCGGTCATCGAGAAGGTGCCGCCGAACATCGAACCGTCGAGCTGACGGATCCGGAGGACGCCGTCCTCCAGCAGCAGGTCGAGCTTCGGCTGGTCGACGCGGTAGGTCTCGTAGTTGAGCGCCATCGCCTTGAGCAGCACCTGCGCGTCGAGCGCCTCCAGCGCGTCGAAATCGATCGCCTCGGTGGCCCAGCGGTCCGACCCCTGGGCCGGGTCCGACGACGGACCGCTCGCGCCACCGGCGCGGGCGACCGCGGGCAGGAAGAAATCGATGACGATCTCGTTGCTGGTCAGGTCGGCGGTCAACCGGGGCCTGGCGCCCGCGAAGCCGAGTCCGGCGGTTCCGCGCGCCCGCACCGGGCCGGCGGCAAGGTCGAGGTCGTCCAGCGTCAGGCCCGAGAGGTCGCCGCGAAGCTGGCCGGTGAAGGCGACCTTGCGCTCGTTCTGCAGCGCCGGGCGGTAATCGACGCCCAGGGTCCCCAACAGCCCGACGAGGTCGGGATGCGACGCCTGCACCGACAACCCGAAGCGAGGCTGCAGCGCCAGCGCCGCGACCTGCCCTTTCATCGCCAGCCGCGCATCCGCGAGTTCGGTCGAGAGGTCGAGTTCGAGATCGCTCAGCGTACCCGTGGCGGTCAGGTCGAGCGCGAAGCGGCCGTTCAGGTCGTTCGGCAGACCGCCCTCAATGCCGGCCAGCCGTGCCAGGCTGCGGACGTCCTGTGCCCGAACCCGCAGCGTCGCATCGCCGAGCTTCGGCATGCCGCCGAATCCGGACACGGCACCGGTGAAGTTCGCCGTGGCGCCTCCGATATCCGCGACCCGCGCGCTACGCACGCTGAGTTCCCCGCCGAACAGCGTGCCGTCGACCGAAAGGCCCTTCATCGACGTGCCGTTGACGGTGAACTCGCCGACGTCCGCGCGCAGGTTGGCATCGAAGCCGTTGAGCAGGCCGAGCCCGGCAGGTCCGCGCAGCTGGCCATCGCCGGCCGGCCGGGCGCTCCGGTCCGATTGGTCCGATGCCGTGGCCGGGGCCCCTTGCGGCAGGTAGGAATCGAGGTTCAGGCGGTCGAGCTTGACGCCGATGCCGAAAGCCGGTCGCTCGCGCAGCGCTACGGTGACGCCGCCGGTGAGCCGCGAGGCGTCCACGCGCAAGTCGATGGCGGTGACGTTGACCTCCTGCGGTCCGGCCCGTACGCGCGCGGTGAGCGCGAGGTTGCGCAGCCGTTCCTGCGAGACGCCGGCCGGCGTCACGCCGAGCCAGTCAAGCGCGCCTCGCAGGTTTTCCGACACCGCCTCGACCTGGCCGTCGAAGTGGGGCTGGCCGTCCTTCGCGTTGAAGAAGCCGAACAAGGCAACGTCGGAGCCGCCCGGCAGCAGCGCGCTCGCCTGGTTGATCTGCAGCTCCCCTCCCTCAAGGTCGGCGAGGAAGCGTAGCTGACGGACCTGCCCGCCGCGCCACTGCACCGTGCCGACGACAAGGTCGAGCTGCCCGGCGAGGTCGGTCGGCAGGACGAATGGCGCCGCTTCGCCCGCAGCCCGCTGCGACAACGCCGTCGACCCACCGCCTCCGGCGGCCGCGGCACCCAGCCCGGCGAGCCACGGTTCGAGATCGATGCGGGCGACGTTCAGGGTGGTGTCGACGCGGGTCTTCTCGCCGAGCGCGACCGACACCGCGCCGCTCGCCTGGGTTCCCGCAAGCCGCAGTGTGAGGCCGTTAGCGGCGACCGATTGCGGGCTTCCCTCAAGGGTCGCCTCGAGCGCGAAACGCTCCGACAGCGTCTTCGGCAGGCCGGCGGTGTCGATGCCGGCGGCAGCGAGCGCCGCGGCGAAATCCGGAGCCTCGCCGGTGATCCTGCCCTTGATCATGGGCGAAGCGCCGAGGCCGATCTGGCCGTTGAACTGAAGTTTCGCCTTGTCCTCATCCAGCATCAGCGCCAGCGCCAGTGGTGTGACGCCGCCGTCGGGGAGTGCACCGAGGTTGAGCGTGTAGCCGATGGGCACATCGCGGACCGTCAGGGAACCGGTCGCCTCGAACGGTCCCTGCAGCGAACCGGCCGAGACGGCGGCTTCGAGGGCGTCGACCGTTTCCTCCATGCCGCTGCGGGAATCGCGGTAGACGACCGTGCCCTCCCGGACGACGACGCGGTCCAGCCGGACATCGATGTCGTCGCCGTCCTCC